>WQZG01000011.1 GCA_009780855.1 Treponema sp. | reverse complement strand
ACTCATCTTACAAGGGGGACATTTCTATTGAACGCAGGGGGACATTTCTACTGAACGGAAACAGGGGACATTTCTATTGCATGGCGACAAAGTTGACAGTATCAGGTTGATAGATCGCCATCGGGCCGGTATAATTCGGAGATGCTGAAGCCTGGGACGCAAAAAGCGGCAGATGCCGAACTTGCCGCGCGTTTTACCGAATGGTATTGTAAATCACATCATAAAAATATCTGTAAGGCCCCTCTGGAATCGGATGGGTCGCACGCCGGTATTTACCTTAAAAAAATTCCTGTACTCTGTGAGGATTGCGCTGATTATGTACGGTATGCTGAGGAACGGACGGAAAATTGTTTAAAAAATCCAAAGCCTTTTTGTTCGCGGTGTGATATTAAATGCTATAATTCCAAAATGAAGGAATATTCTCTGCGGGTGATGCGTTATTCCGGCCCGCGTTCAGTCTTTTCCCGCTATTGTTTGAAGGCCCTTCATTATGTTATTCAAACACTTAACGCAAAAAAGAATTAATCCTTATTCTTCCAGATTAAGTTCGCTGTCATCGGTTTCTTCCGGTTCTTCTTTTACAGGTTTGGCTTTGACCGGTTTTGGAGCGGGCGGGGGAGTCTTGCGGCGGCTGCGCGTCCTGGCAACGCTGTTTACCAGGGCAATATAAATTATTACTGCAATGGTTACAACAATAACCTGCCACGAAGTTATTACTTTTAAAATTAAATTTTTTAATTCATCGCTGAACATATTGTTTATTATAATAAAAAAAAACATTGGATAAAAGCAGTAAATATAAACAGTAGCCAGGAGGAGCAGGCAAAACCATACCGGTCACTGCGTCGTGGCCTCTTACACGCACGCATGGTAGACCGCTCTCGCGGTCAATTTCCAAGTGGCCGTTTCCTAACCACGCCGAAAAGTGCCCGGCATGGCTTTTCCCTGTGCCTCCTGCTTTTGTTTATTCATATTTTTATGTAATTATATTAATAGAGTAAAATTTTTTAAATAAAAGGAAAAGCCATGTTTTTTAAACTTATTGCCTGCAATGTTTTATTCCGTGAGATCTGCGCGGAGGCCGCGTTATCTCCGCATGTTTACGATTTGGAATTTACCGAGAAAGGCGAGCACAACAGACCGGAGGCCCTGCGGGCGCTGATTCAGAAAAAGATAGACGAAACAGCTGCCGATAAAAAATATGATGCTGTACTTTTGGGCTTTGGGCTCTGCGGCAATGCCCTTGCCGGAATTACAGGCGGGCAATTCAGGCTTGTGATTCCGCGCGCGCACGACTGCTGTACCATATTCCTGGGTTCCAAAAAAAAGTTCGCGCAGTATTTCGGCGGCAACCCTTCCAGACCTTTCAGCGCGGCAGGGTACATGGAAAGGGGTGATTCGTTGATACGCACATCCGATTCAAACAATTTGCTTGGCTTTAATAAAACTTACGAGGAATATGTAAAACTATACGGCGAGGAGAACGCCCAGTACTTAATGGAGACGCTTTCACCGGCCAAAAATACCGGCAAGGAAAACGAAATTTTTTATATCGATATGCCGGAGACCTCATTCCTTGGTTACGCGGAAAAATGCCGCAAAAACGCGGAGGCCGACAGTAAAACATTTACCTGCGTCGAAGGCGACCGGCGGTTAATCCGCGGATTGGTAAACCCCATAAACGGCTGGAGCAATGACGATTATCTTGTCCTGGAACCCGGAGAAAAAATTTCGGCTGTTTATGATTGGGAGGAAGTGATGCGGGCCGGGCGTTAAAACCGCCGGCGCCGGGTATTAACCCGCCAGGCGGTTCCGGTTGTGAGCGGACCTGGTTTCTGCTCCCTTTGCGTCTGCCCCCTTTCGGATATAAGCCGATTGGATGTATTATAGCTCCATGGCCGATAAACCTTTTACAGTCCTGGATTTAATTGACATAGACTTAAAGGAGCATAATTCCCTGAATCTCCGCTGTATGGGGGGGAGGAAAGGCCTTGGGCGGGAGATTACCATTCCGGATCTGAACAGGCCCATGGGAGCCATAATGGGCTTTTACGAGGAATTTGCCCACCAAAGGATACAGATTATCGGCCGCGGCGAAGCTGCCTGCCTGCGGAAACTTGCTTCTGAGGGCAAAACGGATTCTGTCCGGCAGATGTTTACATACCAGATGCCGTGCTGTATTTTTACCCATAACCTGGAACCGGATAAAAATTTTTTTGATATCGCGGAAGCCGCTCAGTGTCCTGTTCTGCAGACCGATCTTTCCACTTCGGAATTCAGCGCCAGGATTCTGCGTGTTCTCACCGATATTTTCGCGCCGCGCAAAAGCATTCACGGGGTCCTTGTGGAAGTCTACGGGGTCGGCATTCTTATTGTCGGTGATTCCGGAATCGGGAAGAGCGAAACTGCCCTGGAGCTTATCAAACACGGCCACCGTCTTGTCGCTGACGATGTTGTCAACATTCACTGCGTAAACGGGAATATACTCCTTGGGACCGGCGCCAACAAGATCATTGCCCACCATATGGAGATCCGGGGCCTAGGCATTATCAACATTACCCATCTGTTCGGTGTCGGAGCGATTAGGGATCGCAAGCAGATTGAACTTGTTGTGTCGCTGGAAGAATGGGATTCCAAAAAAAATTACGATCGCATAGGCATGGAAGACAGCTACATGGAAATACTTGGAGTAAGCGTGCCCAAACTGGAGATACCGGTCAAGCCCGGCAGGAATGTGCCCATAATAATTGAGACCGCCGCGATGAATGAAAGGCTCAAGAAAATGGGCTATAATACAGCCAAGGTTTTTAACCAGAATATACTTAAATGGATAGAGAGTGAAAACGCAAAATCTGTTTACTTCGGCGGAGAGGATTTTATTTAACAATGGTAGAACAAAAAATTATTATTAAAAACCGCGCCGGCATACACGCGCGTCCTGCGGCTATTCTTGTGGAAGCGGCCAAAAATTTCAGTTCTTCCATATATTTTGAAAAAAACAGTTCCAGGATCAGCGGTAAATCCATTCTTGGTATTATGTCCCTGGGCGCAGGGTACGGCAACGAACTGAACATAATTATTTCCGGTGATGACGAGAATGAAGCCCTGACCGCCCTGATTCGTCTCTTTGAATCCAAATTTGAGGAAGAATAAAGGGAGGCTCATAATGGCCGGCGCCGGCGACGAAATGCTCGGAACTTCCCCGGAGATCGAAAAAGTCAGGGCCCTTATTGCACAGGCTGCCTCAAGCGACGCCAGGATTTTAATCCGGGGAGAAAACGGCACAGGCAAGGAACTCGCGGCCCGGGCCGTTCACCGTTTGTCCGGCCGCCGCGATAAACCTTTTGTTGAAGTTAACTGCGCCGCGATTCCGGATACCCTCATTGAGAGCGAACTCTTTGGCCACGAGAGAGGGGCGTTTACTGACGCTTATGGCAGCCGCAAGGGGCGGTTCGAACTTGCTTCCGGAGGTACTCTTTTTCTGGACGAAATCGGCGACATGTCCCTGGCGGCTCAGGCCAAAGTGCTGCGGGCGATTCAGGAGCAGAAGATCGAAAAAATCGGCGGCGAAAAAACCATTGATGTAGATGTCCGCATAGTTGCCGCGACAAACCAGGATTTGGAAAAGGCCGCTGAGGCAGGGCGGTTCAGACAGGATCTGTTTTTCAGACTGAATGTTGTACCAATAAACCTGCCGGCCCTCCGCGAAAGAAAAACCGATATTCCCTTACTGCTGGATCATTTTTTGGCTCAGCTCTCTTCCCAAAAAATCGTGATCGACGATGCCGCCGCTGCCGTGCTTACCTCCTACCAATGGCCCGGCAATATCAGGGAGCTCCGTAATTTTGCCGAGCGTTTGGTCATCATGTATACCGGCGGTGTTGTCGGAGAGAGCTCCGTTGCCGAATTGCTCAAAATAAAAACCGGCAATGCTGTCGGAACAGGCGGGATTTCCGGCACCGGCGGGATTTCCCGGGATGAAACAAACGCGCAGTCCGCCATACCTGCGCCGGATATGAAACTGCTGCTTGAGACCAATATTGATCAGGCAAGAGAAAATTTTGAGAAGTATTATCTGCAGTTCCATTTTTCCCGCAGCAATGGTATAATACCCAAAATGGCACAGGCGATTGGTATCACTCCGGTCAGCCTTAATGCCAAATTAAGAAAATACGGGATTATTCCCGGTACTGCCAAGGAATAGAAGATGAAAGAACCTACAAAACGGCAACTGGAAGTACTTTCCTTTATTACCGATTACCTTGATGATCACGCGTATCCGCCGACCATCAGGGAACTTGCGGATTTTTTTTCAATCTCCGTAAAGGGCGCCCAGGATCATGTTACAGCCCTTAAAAAGAAAGGTCTCCTTAAACAGGGCGATAAAAAGTCCCGTACAATGGAACTGGTCAAGGCCAGGGTTGAGGACAGGGATTTCCTGGAAGTCCCTGTACTTGGAACCGTAGCGGCCGGCAAGCCCATCCTTGCTGAAGAAAACAAGGACGGTTACATCCGCCTTCCCCGTTCCATGGTAAAAAAGAACAGGGATTATTTTGCGCTCAGGGTCAAAGGCGATTCTATGACTGGTGTTGGCATAATGGAAGGCGATCTGGCAATCATAGAGCAGCAGAACGTTATTTCCAACGGCGAGATCGGTGTTATGATGGTAGACGATTCTGTAACCCTAAAGACTTTCTATAATGAAAAAACCAGAATCAGGCTGCAGCCGGAGAATCCGGTTTATGAGCCGATTTTTTGCACCGGCGATGTACATGTGCTGGGCAGGCTGTCAAATATTTTACGCTCATATAACATTGCCTCAGATACACAATGACGCCCAAATCACCTTGTTTGCTTTTCCTTGGGCCGGAACTCGGCGAAAAACAAACCGCCCTGGAAGAACTTGTTAAAAGTCTGGGACCTTCTGCGGAAAAAACCGTCTACTACGCCGGGGAGACACCGGCCGGCCAGATGGTCAGCGCGATGAGAAACGGTTCCCTGTTTGCAGATAACAGGCTTTTTATTATTAAGAGCGCCGAAAATTTCAAAAAAAAGGATGAACTGGATTTGCTTGCCGCCTACATGGCATCTCCGGCGCACAATACTGTCCTCGTTTTGATTTCCGTAGAAAACAGCATTTCAAAAGTCCTGGAAAAACCTCCCGCGGTCAAACGGGTTTTTTACGAATTGTCTGACCAAAAAAAATCTGAATGGGTAAAAAATTTTTTTAACAGTGAGGGCATGAACCTGACTTCCGACGGTGTTCTGACCATACTGGAAATGGTTGAGAACAATACCGCGGCCCTGCAAAGGGAATGCGCCAGGCTGATCATGTTTTTTAAAAAAGGCGATGAGATAGGCCCGGCCGAAGCCGAAAAATGGCTTTCCCACACCAGGGAAGAATCCGTGTTCACATTGTTTTCCAGGATAGCCGCAAATGATTTTGAGCGGAGTCTGCAGTCTTTAAGGATCCTTCTGGCCGCCGGGACAGAACCCCAGACAATATTTGCAGGGCTGCTGTGGTGTTTTAGAAAACTGCGCAGCTACATTAACCTTAAAAATCAAAACATAACCGACGAATGGGAATTCAAAAAAATCGGAATCATCGCGCCCCAGGCCCGCCGCGACTATTCCAGCGCATCCAGGTATTATAATTACGCCGGAGCCGAAGCCTTAATAAGCCTTACGGCGGAGTACGATTATAAAATCCGCAAATCAAATACCTTTCCCAAACACATTCTGATGGACGAGTATCTGTATAAAATACATTCAGAAGCGGCCGCCGGTATATAATATTTTAAAAAAAATTTACTACGAACCACACGGAGATAAATGAGAAAGGAGAAATGAGAATGGAGAAATGAGGTGATTTTCATTCCTCATTCTTAATTTTTTATTTCTGATTTTACTTCCCTCTGTGAACTTTGTGAGCTCCGTGAAAAATCTTCTCCGTCTCTTTTTTCGTGATGGTTAGTGAGGTTCGTGGTAAAATTCTTGATCTATATTTAAAAATTAATTTTTCTTCAGAATATCTGCTGCTTCTTCCGGGGTAGCGGCGTTAATCAATTGTTCGCGGAGTTTTTCGTCCTTGAGCGCACCGCTTATTATTGAGAGAAACTGGATGTGAGGGCCGTTGATTTTTCGGGAAGAAATTACCATTATAAAAATCCTGGATTTGGAACCGTCAACCGAATCAAAATCAACGCCTTCTTTTTTGATTCCAACCGCAACCGCCATACTGCCGGTTCCTTCGGTTTTTGCGTGGGGCATTGCAATGCCGTGCTGCATTCCGGTGCTCATTATTCTTTCACGGTTAAATAAATCATCCAGTACCTGATCCCGGTTGTAGAGTTTCCCCCTTTTATAAAGTAAATCCGTCAGTTCTGTTATAATTTCTTTTTTATTATTACCCTTAAGCGATACCGAAATGCAGTCCGGCGTTATCAGGGATAAAAGTTCGGCTGTGGTCTGCTGTACCGGACCGCTGTCCTGCCAGTCATACGATTCACGCAGTTTTTGAATTGATTCGCACAGGTTCTTAACAATGTCGTGGATATTGCTTTTAACAAACGGCATGTCCGTCCTTGCGGTTGTAATGCTTAAGGTCTTTTCGTTTTCCGTTATTGTAAGGGCCATATCGTTTTTTCTGGCCTGTATAGTATTGCTGCCATAATTAAGGGTCCGGATGTAAAATTTTTCTTTTCTTAAATTATCCAGAAACGCGTCGGTTATAAGGCCGGCCGTCTGCTCCATGGAAAAACTCCAGACAGCGTTTATTGTATCATCCCCTTTTACCGGTCTTTGGCTTCCCTTACCGTTCAGTTTCAATGACGCTTTTATTATCGGGGCTGCAGCGATATTTGTTATAAAGACCATTAATACAACCGCGGTAAATAAATTCTGTTCCAAAATTGCGGAGGCGCTTCCGATGCCGGCTATGATCAGGGCGGCCTCTCCGCGCGGAATCATTCCGGTCCCTATCCTAAGCGATCCCTTCAGATTAAATCCAAGCAAAAAGGCCGGCGCGCCGCTGCCCAGTATTTTTGCAGCAATTGCGGCTGCGGTTATTGCCGCTGTTATGGCAAGAACCGGCAGTGAAAAAATAATTTTTAAATTTACTGTCATGCCTATTATCGCAAATAAAATGGGTATAAAAAAATTATATATGCCATAAATTCCGCTGCAGATCACTGCCGCATTTTTGGTCCTTGAAAAATACAGGCCGGCAATGTAGGCGGCAATTATCAAAAAAAGACCCGTGTTTGTTATTTTGCCGTCTATTTTCCGGCATGCTATTAACACCGCCAGCATGCAGATAATTCCCATTATTTCATCAAAGACGGCGGCTGACAGAATAGTAACGCCTTCCGGTGTTTCCATTTTCTTTTTTTCCAGCAGGACTGCGGATATGAGTCCTGCCGAAGTTACTGACATTACAGCTCCCATAAAAAGACTTTGGGGCGAGGTAAACATAAGGCCCATAAGAGCGGCCGTGATCAAACCGCCCAGAATAAAAGAAGCTGCAACGCCGCCGATGCTCACAATGGATCCGGCAATGGAATATTTTATAAAAAGGGTAATGTTTGTCCTAAGTCCCTGCAGAAAGAAAAATATTATGGCGCCGATTGCGGCGAACGCATAAAGTCCGCCGCCAGTGAGTCCGGTATCTGCGGTTCCCTGCAACACAAACAGGCCGTCAGGAAAACCCGGCAGCCGGATGCTGCCAAGGGCGAAAGGCCCGATAATAATGCCTGCAAGCAGATCGCCAAGCACAGGAGGAAAATTTGTATTTTTTATCAGCTTCCCGCAAATCCGGACCGCGAAAATAATTATCGCCAGCCGGATTAGAAGTTGGGCCATGCCGGTAATCATATAATTATTATAGATGCGGACGGCGGTTTATGATAGTATTAACAATCATGAAAATAGTTATTCTTGACGGATATGCTGAAAATCCCGGCGACTTAAGCTGGGACGGTTTTGGCAAACTTGGCGAACTTGTTGTTTATGACAGGACTCCAAAAGATCAAATTGCAGGACGCATAGGCAGCGCAGAAATCGTTATCACAAACAAGACTCCCATTACCGGCGAGACGCTTAAACAATGCCCCGGCGTTAAATATATAGGAGTCCTTGCCACCGGTTACAATATAGTCGATACCGAAGCCGCACGCGCGCATTCAGTTACGGTTACCAATGTTCCGACTTATGCCACCGACTCTACAGGTCAGTTTGCGATTGCCCTGCTGCTGGAGATCTGTCATCACATAGGCCATCACGACAGGGCTGTCAGGGAAGGCCGCTGGGAGAACTGCCAGGATTTTTGTTTTTGGGATTACCCGTTAATCGAGCTTGCCGGTAAAACCATGGGGATTATCGGTTTTGGCCGGATCGGACAGACAACCGGCAGAATCGCAAAAGCCCTTGGCATGAATATAATTGCCTTTGATGAAAAACCAAACGACGCAGGTAAAGCAATAGGGTCCTATGTTTCCCTTGATGATGTTCTGGCCCGCTCCGATGTCATTTCGCTGCACTGTCCGCTTCTGCCTTCGACCAAAGGCCTTGTCAGCAGGGATACCATCGCCAAAATGAAGGACGGGGTTATAATTATCAACAATTCCCGCGGCCCTGTTGTAAACGAGGCGGATTTGGCGGCCGCACTTAATAGCGGCAAAGTTTTCGCAGCCGGTGTTGATGTGGTTTCCGAGGAGCCCATACGCACGGACAATCCGCTTCTCAAAGCCAAAAACTGTATAATTACGCCGCATATCTCCTGGGCGCCTTCGGAAAGCCGCCGGCGGTTAATGGATATAGCCGCCGATAACCTTAAGGCGTTTCTGGGCGGCCATCCGGTCAATACTGTAAATTAGGTTTTTTTTACAACCGGAACATAAATATCGCAGACCTTTGCCGTCTCGCTTTGGCATCGTTCGTCGTAGAGTTCATAATCAACTCCGTTAGCGTCAAATTCGCAGCCGGAACCCGGAAACCATTCGTTAAAAATGTATTTCCAGGTTCCCTGTATTGCCGGTGAAAATCCCGCGTCATCTGATGGCGGTGAACTGAATACAGCGAAAAGGGCTTCCGGTATTGTGCAGACGTGGTATTCCTTTGGAATGGCGGAGTCCTCTTTTACCTCAACCGCAATGACATATTCAAATTCGCCGTTCTCCGGGTTCTCCGGGAAACACGCACCGTATTCAGTATGAATTTTTACAAAAGGTTCGCTGTGCAGCTTTTGCATCCTTCCGTCAGTTTTGTACGCGGTCCAGAACCGCGGTATCGCCTTTCCGCTTTCATTCTTGTCAGCGTTTGTTCTTAATAAAAAACCTGCGAGTTTCACAGCCGGTTTCCTTACCATTTTTGGTTCCATAACAATGCCTCCGTTAATATATTGTTTGGCAGTCCGGATATTCGGCAGCTTGGGTACATCGAATGACGCGTGCGCGCGGTAGATCTCCGGGGAACAGCCGAAGTACCGGCGGAATGCTTTTGTAAAACCTGAATGGGTTTCAAAGCCGTAATCGATCGAAATATCGATTATTTTCCTTCCGCCGCGGAGCTCAGACGCCGCAAATGCCAGCCGTCTGTTCCTTACATACTCCATAATCGAATAGCCTGTTCCCCATTGAAACACCCGGCAAAAATGATACCGGGAAAAACCTGCCCGGGCCGCCAGTTTTTCAACGCTCATTTTTTCCCTGATGTGCGCGTCGATGTAATTAAGCATCTCCTGAAGTATATCAATGTAGTCCAATACTCACCGTCCTTAATCGGCAATATAATAAATTTAGTGCGGGCATGTTGTTCCGCGATTGCTTTTTTTATGTTCCAAAATTGCTTTTTTTACTATACTATTATACCAAATACCATGTCCGCATATTTTTCTGCGGAAGCGTGATTTTTGGGAATGAATGGAGTATAAAAATGGAAAAAATGAAAATCAAAATCGAAGGTATGAGCTGTAATCACTGCGTCGCGGCCGTTTCAAAAGCGTTAACCGATCTGGGCGGACTTGAGAAAATAAAGGTTGATCTTAAGTCCAATACAGCTTCTTTTAACTATGATCCCCAAAAGACCCTGCCGGAAAAAATTAAAGCCGCGGTTGCAGAAGCCGGTTACACAGCGTTAATTTAAATTTTGCCGGCCGCAGAATATTATAAAGGACTTCTGCGTATAATAAATTCCTTATCTGCCGTATCTGCCGGCGCATCAATATCGGCGGCGGACGCTTTTTCCGCCATGGATAAAAATTTGGTCTGTGCCCTGTACAGAATATCGCTTTCCTGTTTTACCCTTGACCAGCGGCCTTCGCAGTCAAGATCCCAGGCATGGGTGTTATCCTGCAGGTAGCTTCCCAGTATTTCCATTATGAATTTTTTTATGTCATCATTAAGGACAGGGAACATCAGTTCCACCCTGCGCTCCATGTTGCGCGGCATCCAGTCTGCGCTGGACAGGTAGAGTTCTTCGCTGCCGCTGTTGGCAAAATAAAATATGCGCGAGTGTTCAAGGTAGTAATCTATAATGCTTATTACCTTGATGTTTTCTGACAATCCGGGGACTCCGGGTCTTAACAGACAGATCCCGCGCACAATAAGCATAATTTCAACACCTGCGCAGGAAGCATGGTAGAGTGCGTCTATGATCTGCTCGTCCGCAAGAGAATTCATTTTGGCTATAATTTTGCCCGGGCTTTGCTGTCCGGATTGGTTTATTTCACGATCAATAAGATAAAGCAGGCGTTCCTTGAGCGCCACAGGCGCGATTGTCAGCCGCCGCATGGTCTGTATAACGGAGTAGCCGGTTATCATATTAAAAATTAACCCGGTGTCATAGGCTATATCATCCCTTGCTGTAAAAATCGAAAGATCTTCGTAAACTTTCGCCGTTGCCTCGTTGTAATTGCCTGTTGAAAGGTGTACATAACGGCGCAGTTTTCCGTTTTCCCTGCGTATGATCATTGACATTTTGGCATGTATTTTTAAATGGGCCAAACCGTAAACCACTATTACGCCCGCTTTTTCCAGGCGGTTCGCCCACGAGATATTCTGCTTTTCGTCGAACCTGGCTTTGAGCTCCACAACGGCTGTTACATGTTTGCCCGACATGCTCGCCTGTTCCAGCGCTTTTACTATTGGCGAATTCCCGCTTGTACGGTAAAGGGTAGTCTTGATGGAAATCACGGCCGGGTCAGAGGCCGCGTCGCGGAAGAACCTGATCACCGGATCAAAATTCTGGTACGGCAGATGGAGAACCACATCCCCTTCGCGGATGCGATCCCAGATACTTTGATCATCATTAAAATCGGGGTTGCGGTATATATTCCATGGCTTTTCCCTTAACCTGTCGAAACCCGGAATCATGGCCAAATCGTAAAGGTTTCCCAGGTTAAGCGGTCCGTCTATTTCGTACAGATCATCTTCTGTAATTCCAAACCGCGAAGCAAAATAATCCAGCAGCTTCCGGCTTCCCTGCGAATATGTCATGCGTACTACCATGGATTTTTCCCGGTCTTCAAGAACCTCTTCCATAGCTTCGATAAAATCTTCGTCCCGCTGTTCGTCCACAGAAAAATCCGCGTCGCGGTTTACACTAAAGAGCAGCTGCCCGCGCACCCTGAAGCCGGGGAACAGATAATTTCCCCATTCAACGATCATGTCTTCCAGAAAAGCGACCGAAAGTTTTTTATCCGAGACGGTTTCCGGGTGTATCCGGACTATCCTGTCCAGGACCGGAGGAATCCTTATTATTGAAATATTTTCCTCGGCAGTTTTATCTTCCGGTTCAAGCAAAAAGGCAGCGTGGATCCAGTAATTTTCGATTATGGGGAGGGGCCCTTCGTCATCGGCCTTTAGCGGGGTCAGGACAGGAAGATATTCCTGCATAAAAGCCGCCTCAAGAAATTCCCTTTGGGTTTTGGTCCAGTCTTTTGGGCGTACAATGCACAGGCCGCCTTCCGCAAGATCTGGGAGGACTTCCGTGTTTAAAGTTTTATACTGCCGTTCAATAATCGAACGCACCCTTTTTCCGATTGTTTCAAGTTCCTCGTTGGGCGCCGTGACTGCCGGACCGGCGTTATACCTTGCCCGCTTTACGGCCGCAACCCTGACCATAAAAAATTCATCAAAGTTTGACGAGACTATCGATAAATATTTTAACCTGTCCAGGGGTTTAAGATCCTTCCGCAGTCCTTCTTCGAGTACTCTCTCGTTAAAATCCACCCATGAAAGATCCCGGCTCAAAAGGCCGGCTGTCTTTGATTTTGGTTCTTTTGTTTTTATTATGTTCATAAGCCGCTAGTTTAATATAATTTTGTAGCCGAATACATCCTGAAACATGTTGGCTTTTTCTTCAAGACCGATTTGTTCCAGCGAAAGATCCCTGTTGCCTTCGGTATTGATGATAATTGTCTCATTTTTGCGTTCCAGCGTTATTTTTTTTATCTGCCTTGAATGTCCGCGGTCAAGCGCGTCGGCTACACGCAGGATAGCCGCCATTTTTAACATCCGGATACGGTCCTCCCGCTGCAGGGCTATGTAGTTTATGTCGGCTGGATTTGGCAGATCTCCCCTGTGGTAGCGTATCACATTTGCTATCAATTCCAGTTCTTCGCGGTGCAGGCCAAAGATCTCCGCGTTGGATACAATGTACTGTCCGTGCATTTGGTGGCCCGATGCCCGTATAAACATGCCTATATCGTGGAGCAGTGCGGCGACTTCCAGCCTCATCCTGTCTCTCCGGTTCATGCCGTGTTCCGGGATTAGTGAATCGAACATGGTCAGGCAAAAATCCGCGACATGGCGGTGATGGGCTTCGTCGAAGTGGTATTTGCGGCCCAGGTTTATTGCGGAAGCGTAAATCTGGGAATAAAAATCTTCCCGCAGGCCGGAGTCTATGCCCAGCGCCAGATCGATTAAAAGGCCTTCGCGGATTGAAACATTGGGAACAACTACCTGGGCCGCGCCGGTTTTTTCCAGGAGATAACGGTAAACGATAATGCCGGGAATAAAAATTTTTGCTTCCGCCGAATTTATCTGCAGTTTATTCATACATTCTTCAACAGAATAATTCTGAACCTGCTCGACAAACTGGATAAAAGTCTCCCTCAAAATAGTGAAGCAGTTCTCATTTAATTCTTTGCCGACCTGTAATGCGGCAACCCTTGCGTCGGAACCGGCAACCACAAAAGTCCTTACGTGGGACAGTTCCATTTCCGTTCCAAGCAATTCTGCCGTATTGCGTAAATTTTCCTGCAGGTATCTGTCCTCTGCCCAGGAAGCGCTGCGGCGGATCGCCTGGTTAATCAATATGGTACCCATTCTTAAGCTGTGGGCCGATACTATCTGCCCCCGGCGCAAAAGCATAATTTCCGTTGAGCCGCCTCCCATTTCCAGGATCATGGAATTTCCGCGCCAAAAAAGGGGCAAATCGTTTTTTATTGCAAACTGGACAGCCAGGTACATAAGGCGGTTTTCTTCGATTCCCTCGACAATTTTTAGATTAAACCCCGTCTCCAGCATAACCCTGTCCGTAAACATGTCCCGGTTGCGGGCTGCCCTTAGTGCGCTGGTTGCGATTACGTGGACGTCACTGCCGCTGATATTCCAGCCCTTGAGGAATTCCCTGAAATTCCTGAGCACCGACAGGCATTCCAGCAGGGATTCCCTGGTTACCTGGCCCGAATTAAAAACATCCTTTCCAAGCGCGACAGGTTTGCCTATCCGGTCAAGAACCTGCCATTGGCCGTTCCCGGATATTTCGGCAACTATGAGACGGATTCCGGTAGATCCTATTTCCAGGACTGCTACAGGATGAGAATTGGTATCCATAAAATAAAAATTTCCTCTATCTGTATTATCGTCAGGAAGAGAGAATTCGTAAACGAACTACTTTGCCTCCGCCCAGTTCGGGATAGGCCCGGTAGCGTTCTCCGTCATCCGAGAACGCGCTTGGTTTTTCGCCGGGGAAGGGCGCGTAGCGTTTTTGTGACCATACAAGGGAAGGGTCTTTTAAGCTGACTGCCGGATTTGCCGGGTCAAAGCGGATAAAGGATTCATGGGCGCCGCGTTCGGCCGGGGGAGCCTCGTCTGTGCTCTGCAGATAGCGGATTATCCCGTCTGTAAAATTAACCGACTGGATAATTGCGGAATGGGCAATTTCACCGTCATTTCCCCGGAACAACAGTATGTCGGCCGGTTTTAGGTTTTTGATCTCATCGCTTACCTGTAAAATCTGGGGGCTTTTGGAATTGAAAAAGTAGGTTCCCGCGTACCACGAGGGATTGTCTCCGTTTTTAACGCCAAGGACGGGGCCGAGTTTTTGCCCCAGATCTATTCCTTTCCAGGCGGCGATGTAGGACAGGACATGCCAGACAAAACCCGAGCAGTCCATCCCTGCAAGGCCTACGCAGTAGAGGTAGTTGTAAACATCGGTTTCTTCCAGGCCTCCCCCTGTAACCAGAACATAGGGTTTATGCGGCAGGCCGCGGTATGAACCTGCCTTTATCCTGGCTATTTCAAAAAGTTCCCTGGTCGCCGTCCAGCTCTGGTCCGGTAAATCGAAAATTATTACTTTTTCGCGGCCATCGGACAGGGTTTTGGCGTATTCGGCAAAATCCGGGCTGTCCAGAATATCATTGATTTTTTTCCATAAAAAAACCGGATCGCCCTTGCCGCCTTCCAAAAAACCCCACTGCTGTTCGGTAAGCTTGTCCCGTTCATTGTCCTGTGCAAAAGGCATACGCAGGTTCATTACCCTGCCGTCCAGAATCCTGGTCTTAAAACAAAGGCGGTAGGCTTCTTCGATTACACCTTCAATTCCGCCGCCCCAGATTCGGGACGGATCGGAATAAGCGGCGAACATGGCTTCATCACCTGCGTAAACCGATGAAGCCATAAAAACACATCTTAAAACACAGAAAATTAATAATCCCTTTTGGAGAAGACGAAATCCGGCAGGCACTAGATATTCTTGCCTTCAATGTCCTTGAAGTACTTTACTGTTTCGTTTTTAAGTTCTCCGGCCGCGTCCTCATCGCAGACTATAATGGCTTTTGGATGCATCTGCAGACAGGACAGCGGGCACATATGGCTTACGCTGCCTTCGACAGCGGCCTGCAGTGCCCTGGCTTTTTTGGGACCTGAGACTATGATTATGACTTCCCTGGCGTCCATTACCGTACCAACGCCGACTGTAAGGGCTTTTGCCGGGACCTGTTTTACATCGCCGTCAAAGAAACGCGCGTTGACAAGCCTTGTATCCATGCTCAGGGTTTTTACCCTGGTTCTTGACGCAAGCGATGAACCGGGTTCATTAAAAGCGATGTGGCCGTTTTCGCCTATGCCGCCCAGGAACAGTTCAATTCCGCCGAAACCCGCAATGGCTTCTTCGTAATTTTTGCATTCTTTTTCCAGATTCGCGGCCATGCCGTTAAGGATATGGTAATTTTCTTTTGGAATATCAATCTGGTTAAACAGATTGTCTGTCATAAAACGGTAATAACTCTCTTTGTGTGCGGCCGGCAGCCCGACGTATTCGTCCATGTTGAATGTTACAACATCGGCAAAAGATACTTTGCCTTCCTTGTTGAGCCTGATGAATTCTTTATAAACTCCCAGGGGGCTTGATCCGGTAGGAAGCCCAAGTACGAACGGTTTGTCTTTTTTGGGACTGTAGCCGTTTATCCGCTTTACAATGTAGGAAGCAGTCCATTTGCAGAGTTTTTCATAATCGCGGTGAATCAAGAGACGCATTTTATACTCCTTCGAAAGAATTTTTAATAATCTTACCGCCGATCATGACCAGCTTTACATTAAAATCCCTGTCGAATACTGTCAAATCCGCGTCATGGCCCGGAATGATCGCGCCTTTTTTCCTGTAGTTCATCGCCTGCGCAGGATTAAAGGAAGCGGTCTTTACGGCTTCTTCCAGGCTAAAACCAAAGTTCACGAGGTTTTTTATTCCCCTGATCATGGTCACGCAGGAACCGGCAATGACTTCATCGGACTTTCTGCGGAATACTCCGTCCTTTAAAATTACTTCCGTACCGTCTGACAATAAAGGACCTTCTTTTTGCTCGGTGGCTTTGAGGGCGTCGGTTATCATTATTATTTTATCATTGGATTTATCGCGTATCAATAGTTTGTACAGATCAGGATGAATATGTATTCCGTCCGGAATTATTTCACATGACATTTCCGGATGAATCAGTATCGCACCCGCGGCATTGGGGTTCCTGTGGTCCATTCTGCTCATTGCGTTGAACAGGTGGGTTGAATGAAGAATCCCGACCTGCATCCCCTCGACCATGTTCTCGTATTTTGCGTCTGTATGGCCGGCCTGTAAAATTATTCCTTTTTTTATGCAGAAC
The DNA here is from genome assembly GCA_009780855.1 of Treponema sp. Classification (GTDB taxonomy): domain Bacteria; phylum Spirochaetota; class Spirochaetia; order Treponematales; family Breznakiellaceae; genus WQZG01. The sequence goes on along the minus strand of WQZG01000011.1, from coordinate 46,925 downwards.
AGCGCCAGCTCCCTCATTCCTTTTAACTCCGGCGCAACTGTCATGTTTACAATTTTACCGCCTGAAGCTTCCCAAAGCTTTTCCATAAGCGATATATCAACCGGGATAACCGCTTCTTCCTTGAGGGCTCCTGGTTTGTCTTTTGAAATAAACGGCCCTTCCATATGGAGCCCCATGATCCTGGCTCCGGTTTCCTTACCGGCCGCCGAGCTGATCGCCCTTACAGCTCCGATTAATTTCTCCGGCGTATCCGGAAAAATTGTGGGGTTAAAGGAAGTGACTCCGAACTGAGCCAGATTGCGTGACATTTCAAGGATTGAGTTTATCCCTTTTTCTTCTGATTCAAACGCGTCCTCAGATCCGTAGCCGCCAAAACCGTGGATGTGCGTGTCTATAAAACCCGGGACTATATAGCATCCGTCTACATTGATGATTTTTACATTTTTGTTAAAATGTCTTTGATCAAAACGCCTTTGCGAAAAAACATCGGAGATCAAAGCGTCTTCTACCAGGACGGTGCAGTTATCCATGGTCGCGAACCCGGTCATTACTTTTCCGTTATAAAGGCTGATTAAATCCATAATTTCCCTTGTTTTAAATATATGGTTTTTACCTTAGTCTGACCACTCAAATTAAATATTTTGGGGAATTTTAATATTTTTAATGCTTGACAGTTTTAACCGGAAAGAACTAAATGCGCATGATCGCTTTTTTTTAGCGTTTTAGGACAGAAACGGCCCGCTCCAGTACCTTTTTGCGATCAAGGGGTTTTACTATATAACTTTTGGCTCCCATCAGCAATGATTTTTTAACTACATCTTCTTTTCCAAGGGCGCTTACCATTATTACACAGGCATTTTTGTCAAATTCAAGGATTTTTTCCAGTGCAGTGACTCCATCCATTACCGGCATGGTAATATCCATGGTAACCAAATCAATATTTGGAGCCAGTTCCTTGTATTTTTCCACTCCCTGGGCGCCGTCACCGGCTGTAGCGACCACTTCAAAACCCTCGGAACTAAAAATCTGGCCCAGTTGTTTCGCGATAAACATGGAATCATCCACAATCAGCACACGAAAAGCACCGCCGTCCGGTTTAAGTCCTTCTGGTTGTTTATCATTAATATTGGGCATATCGGTCTTTGCTATCATGGTCCGCTCCTCTTCTATACTTTTAAATCTATGGTAAAGAACGTAACAAGTCAAGTATTATTATATAATGAATGTACCGCTTTTGCTAGCACCCATGGCGGAAATTAGTCACCGGCCCTTTAGGGAATTGTTGGAGAGTTTTGGCGGCTGTGATTATTATTATTCAGAAATGATAAGCTCTCCTGCCTTCTGCGCCGGCGGTCCTTTCGAAGCCTGGTACGCCGATGCCGGTCCTGTTCCTTCCAAAACCGTTTATCAGCTTGTCGGCTCTGACCCCCAAAAACTGGCGGAAGCTGCGGCATTACTGGACAGCAAAGAATGTGCCGGCATCGATCTGAACATGGGATGTTCGGCCCCTGCCATTACGCGGCATGGCGCCGGAGTCCGCTGGATGGAAAGCATTGACAGGGCCGGCGCCATGACAGCTCTGGTAAGGAAGGCCGTAAAACACAGGTTAAGCGTAAAACTGCGCACCGGTTACAGCGATGACTTCGATTATCTGGTGCGGTTCTGCCGCCGCCTCCAGGACGAAGGAGTCGAGTTAATAACCCTGCACCCGCGTACGGCAAAGGAAAAATTCCGGCGCAGGTGCCGCTGGGAATATATCCCGGCATTGAGACGCGAATTAAAAATACCGGTCGCAGGCAACGGAGATATTTCCTCCGCGCAGGAAATGGTGCAGCGCGGCGGGGACTGCGACGCTGTCATGATTGGCCGCCTCGCGGTAAAGCAGCCCTGGGTCTTCGCGGACGCCAAAGCTCTGGCCGCTAAAGCTGCCAATGCCGCAAAAGCTGAAACTCCGCAGACCGCCGGCCTGGGCGACCTGCAACCCGGTGACCTGGATGCTCCTCTAACCGCTGTTACCGCGGAACTCATACTGGAAACCGGGCTGCGTTTTCTTGCGCTGCTGGCCAGATACCAGCCCCCCGAATTTCACTTAAGCAGGGCCAGGCGGTTTTTTAACTACTTTTGTGACAATCTCAAATGGGGTAATTATGTAAAAAACACGCTTAACAGAGAAGTAGATCTGGCCGGAATCGAGCGGGTCTGGAAAGCTTATTTTATTGAACATGAGGGAGAAGACATTTGACAGGTTTGAAAGCGTGTAGTATGAAAATGCGCAATTGACAGTTGTCCGGCGTTAAGCTACCATATTGTCATAAAATTGGAGGCATTATGCAGTTTTTAACAATACGTGAATTCAGTAAAGCGCCCAGGAATGCACTGTCCAAACTTGCACAGGACGGTAAAGCCGTTCTTACCAATAACGGAAAACCGGCGGCCATAATGCTGAATGTTGATATGGATAGTTTTGAAAGAGTGTTTAATCTTGTACAGGAAATTGAAAAACGCAATTCCGATTCCTCATTGGTTTTTACTGTGAACGAAACGGAACGATTGCAGGCGTTCGAAAGATCCATGAAATTCCCGCGAAAAAAAGTCCCCAGGAATTTTAACTATAAAAAAGAACTCATGGAGGCTATGGATGAGCGCTTTGGCAATATTGATTGATACCGATGTTCTGATTGATTTTCTAATTGATAGGAAACCTTTTACAAAAAATTCCAAAGAAATTATTCAAAAATCCCGGGATGGGGCCGTTAGCGCTTACATGGCTGCTCATAGTATAACCAATATTTTTTATATCTTGCGGAAAACCTATACCGTTTTGGAAAGAAAAAAACGTCTCCTGGATTTATGCAAATTCATTAATGTTGTTGATATAAAAAATGAATTAATAATAAATGCATTAACAAACAAGAACGATGACATTGAAGACAATCTGCAGATTGAATGTGCATGCGCAATAAATGCTGATTATATTATAACACGTAACATTGAGCATTATAAAAATTCAAAAATACCTGTTATGCTGCCGCAAGATTTTCTTGGACTGCTGAATTCCAAAACCAATTGATTTTACTTCACAGTTCCTGCGCGTGGTAAAGCTCGCGGTAAACACCGGCTTCCTCAATCAACTGGTCATGGGTCCCGCGCTGGATGATCCTGCCGTCCTTGAGGACCAGTATCATGTCGGCACTGCGGATCGTTGAAAGCCTGTGCGCAATGGCGATGACGGTGCGGCTTCCGCGCATCTTTGCGATGGCCGACTGTATCTGGGCTTCTGTCTGTGTATCAACCGACGCGGTGGCTTCGTCCAGAATCAGAATGGGGGCGTTGCGCAGAACGGCGCGGGCGATTGATATGCGCTGTTTTTGTCCGCCGGATAACCTTATACCCCGCTCGCCTGTTTTGGTGTCGAACCTGTCCGGCATTTCCATTATGTCTTCGTAGACGCCCGCGGTTTTTGCGGCGTCTTCAATTTCCTGCGGAGAAGCCGACGGCCTGGCATAGGCGATGTTCTCGGCAATAGTTCCGTTGAACAAAAATGTGTCCTGCAGCACCATGGAGATCTGGTTGCGCAGGCTGTTCTGGGTAAGGTCGCGCAGGTCGCGGCCGTCTATTGTGATCCGCCCTGCTTTGGGATCGTAAAACCGCGCTACCAACTGAATAATCGTTGTCTTTCCGACGCCGGTTGGTCCGACCAGCGCCAAAGTCTGGCCCGGCTTTATTTCAAAACTTATATTTTCCAGAACCGGCGCCTCATCAAGATACCTAAAACTTACGTCCTCAAAACTCAGATACCCTTTTGCCGGCGGCAGCTCGGCGGCTCCCGGTTTATCGGTCACCTCCGATGCCGTATCCATAATTTCCAGTACGCGCTCCGTACCGGCCAGGGCCTGCTGGGCGTTTTCCAGAAGCTGGGCCAGACCGGTTATCGGGGCGTAAAACAGCGACAGGTATAAAAGAAAGGCGACAATTTCTTCTGCATTAAGTTTGCCGTAAAACGCGAGAAGGCCGCCGAACCCTACAACAATAACGGTGCCCAGAGATGTAATAAATTCCACGGAAGGATGAAAAACCGCGCTGAGCCTTAATGCAGAAAGCATTGCTTTGGTAAACTCTCCCGCTTTTTCCAGCACCCTGCCGCTTTCCCTTTCCTGCTGGCCAAAAGCCTGGATCTCTTTTATACCGGAAAGATTGTCCTGCAATTGTGAATTGAGGCCGGCAAGGGATTTTTGCATAACACGGAAACGGGGTCTTACCTTCTTCATAAACACCCAGCCGGACGCAAGAATAAAAGGCACCGGGATGCAGGTCAGAAGCGCCAGTGTTGGATTTATGGTAATTAAGATTACGATTACGCCGACCAGGGTTACGCTGTTTGTAATGGTCTCCGGGATTATGTGGGCGTACAGTTGTTCGAATGTTGCCGTATCGTTTACAACCCGGCTCATAAGATCTCCGGTCTGCCTCTTGTGGAAAAACGCCAGCGAGAAACTCTGGATATGGTTGTAGACAACCATCCGCAATTCCTGTACCAGATTCCATGCGGCCTTGTGGCACATGTAGTTGCTGAGGAAACGGAACAGTATTCTCAATAGATAAAGCGATAAAAGCGCGGCGACAAGGACAAGGATTTCATTCATATTCTGAATTCCCTGCTGAACAATACCTGTCATCCGCGCCAGAAGCCTGGGCGCCACCAGGTTAAGACCTGTAAGCAGCAATGTCGCTATTATACCTACAAGCAGCAGCCCCCAGTATTTCTTCGCCTCTTTGGCGATTCTCCACAGAAGTTTCATTTACATGCCAAGGCTTCGTTTAAAATTTTCCACTACCTTATCAACCGCCGGCCTTGCGTCAACATCAACCAAAAGGCCCTTGCCGCGGTAAAATTCGATTAGCGGGGCAGTCTGCGCCCTGTAAACTTCAAGACGTTTTTCAATGGCCTCGGGGCGGTCGTCATCCCTGGTATAAACCTCGCCGCCGCAGTGATCGCAGACATTTTCTTTTTTGGGTTTGTCAAAAATCATGTGGAAATTATGACCGCACTTGCGGCAGACCCTGCGTCCGCCAAGGCGTTCAAGCACCGCGGAATCGGGAAGTTCAAAATTGACAACCTTGTCCACGGACGAAAATTTTGCCAAAGCTTGTGCCTGGGGTATAGTCCGCGGGAAGCCGTCCAGTATATAACCTTTCTTTGTGTCGTCCTGCGCCAGCCTTTCTTTTACCAGTTCAATTGTGGTTGCGTCATCTACAAGTTTGCCGGATTCCACAATAGCCTTGACCTTAAGTCCCAGCGGAGTCGCGGCCGCCATGGCCGAACGAAAAATCGCACCTGTACTTATGTGGGGCAGGTTTAAAATATCAACGGCTTTTGCGGCAAGAGTTCCCTTGCCCGCTCCGGGCGGGCCCAAAAATATTAGTTTCATATTAAATTAAAGTTTACTTCCGCGGTTAAAAGGTGTCAATTAACATATTGTGCTTATACGTTGTGTTTATCCCTTAATCGATCCGATCATTACACCCTTGATAAAGTATTTCTGAATGAATGGATAAATCATCATTACCGGAAGGCTTGATACTATGATTAGAGCAAATTTCAATAGATCGGCCATACCCTGTTTCGCGGCCATTAGTTCAGGGTCAAGGGTGGATGCGGGATCGATGGTATTGGCAATTAAAATATCACGAAGCACAATCTGAAGCGGGAAGAGGTTCTTGTTGGTAATATAAAGAAATGCGTTAAAATAGGAGTTCCAGTGCCCAACCGCATAATAGAGGGTGATAACCGCAATAACTGCCCTGGAGAGCGGAATAATTACTGATATGAAATATTGAAAATCTGAACAACCGTCTATTTCGGCGGCTTCCCGAAGTTCATGCGGAATGCTAGAAGCAATAAAAGTCCTGGTGATTATCATGTTGTAGGTGGCAATGGCGCCGGGGATTATTAAGGCGAATCTAGTGTTAAGCATTCCAAGGTTACGTAAAAGTATGTAATCCGGGATCATACCGCCTGAGAAGAGCATTGTGAAGGTAAAAAGGATCATAATTATGTTTTTTCCGGGCAGTTTTGAATAAGCCAGAGGATAAGCTACAAGCATGGTAAAAATAATATTTATAAGTGTGCCGGCAGTAGTGTTGATTATCGAGTTCAGGTAACCGATACCAATCATATTATTGGTGAATACCGCTTTGTAGCCTTGCAGGCTCAGGTGAACCGGCCAGAGTATGATTTTCCCTGCGGCTACCATATCAGGTGCAGAAAATGATGAAGAGATGATATAAATAAGGGGGTAGAGTACCACCAATAACAGACAAGTAAGTACGAAGTATACAAAAAAATTAAAAATCCGATCGTCATAACTCTTTTTTTTCTTGCGCTTTACGGAAGTTACCATAGGCTTGTCCCTCCCAATTTTCTGCAGATACGGTTAACTGTTGTTATTAGGACCAGGTTTACCGCCGAGTTGAAGAGCCCAATGGCCGTAGCGAAAGAAAAATCACCTCCTCCGACGGCAAGACCTACCTTGTATACATATGTTGAGATTACCTCGGAACGGGAGAGATTTAGGTTGTTCTGCATGAGGAACACTTTTTCAAAATCTAGGTTCATTATTCTTCCTGAGTTGAGAATTAACAGAATGGTGATGGTCGGAAGAATGGCCGGGAGATCGATGTAGACGACACGCATAAACCTGTTCATCCCGTCGATTTTTCCCGCTTCATGGAGTTCTGCAGAAACTGAGGAAAGCGCGGCCAGGTAGATGATGCTATTCCATCCCATGTTCTGCCAAACCCCGGACCATACGTAGAGATGGGGGAAAATTTGAGCCTTCCCAAAAAGATCCATACCCCTGGTTCCGGTCAATGCAAATACTGCCTTGCCATAGAGCCCTATGATCGGATCAAATACCTGGAGCAGAATTCCAACCATTACTACAATAGAAATAAAATACGGTAAATAGGTAATGGTCTGTACAAATTTTTTATAACCTTCTCTGGTGACTGTATTTAATAAAAGTGCAAAAATAACCGGTAGCGGAAAACCGGCAATCAGCTGATACATGGAAAGCAACAGCGTATTGGAAATAACCCGTTTGAACTGGTAAGATTTGAAAAACCTGATAAAATTGGTCAGTCCTACCCACTCACTGCCCCATATTCCCAGAGACGCGCGGAAATGTTTGAAAGCGATTTGGGCTCCCAGCATCGGGTAGTACCTGAAAATTAAAAGCCAAACAAGCGGAAGGAAAAGCATGAGGTACATCTGCCAATGTTGCTTCACCAGCTTCATTGACAGATTTTGCAGCTTTTTGTCACTTTTCATTTAAATCCTTTACCATTTAGAACCCCCTCGGATCTTCATCCATGGGTACGCTGTCGGAAGTAGCGATGTACCAGTCCAGCATGCGCCTTTCAAGTTCCGCCTGTATTCCGGTATATGAGTCCTCTCCGTAAACGTTTTTCAGTTCCAGAGGATCTGCTGCTAAATCATAGAGTTCATTTAACCCATATGTTCTGAGCACGAGTTTATGTGTCAGGGTGCGGATCATTGTAAATCTGCCGACACTTTCAGGTCGCTCATGTTCCTGCAGACCTTTTGCATAATAAATATTCCCGGGTCCCCTGCTGTATGAATGATCTGGCCGGTCTGCTCCGGCACTGCAGTATAGCTCATTCTGATTAAAGCCGCCTTCGCAGAATACTGCTCGTTTTGAATCGCCATGGTCTCCCTGTAGCTGCGGCAAAAGCGAACGGGCGTAGTGGGTATGTTCAGGCGTAATGCCAGCACTTTCCAGAATGGTAGCCATTATATCAAAGAGCTCTGTTTGTTCGTAAACACGCCTGCCTTTTTGGAAACCCGGCCCTGTTACGAGTAGGGGTACTCTGGTTAAAACATCTTCACAGCCTGAAGACCATTTTTCTATCAGTCCGTAGTCCCCGGCATAATCCCCGTGATCAGAACTTGCGATAAGCATGGTCTGATTTTTTATCCCGGCATTTTCTACACAATCCATTAATTCTCCGAGCAGAGTATCGGTAAAGGAGATCATACCCATATAAACGGCCTGTAACTTATTCATATTGGATCTATCGAGATGCCGGTATTGCCTTATTAATTCATGGTGTAAAGGTTTTTTTTCACAAATAGGCCTTAAGGGGGAAATATTATTCTTATCGTACATGGAGTAAAATGGCTCGTGAGCCGTGTATGGGCAGTGGGGGAACGTTAAAGGTAAAAAAATTATGAAAGGTTTGTCTCCTGGTTTTCTCTTGTTTATAAAATCCATCCCGGCTTTGAGATTATGATAATCGTTGTGATCCCGGTAAGTTCCTTCCATCGGATGACATAGAAAATCATTACAAACCTCCAGAGGTTGTGTTGGCACAGATTTATTCTTCTGAGGGGGACCGTTTACATTTGTATAAACATCGGTTGAAAGAGCGGCAGATTCCGGTGTAAAAAGATCGTTTTTACCGTATACATGAACCTCATAACCAGCTTCTTTCATATAACGGAACAAATTTTTTTCGTGCGGCTTGATGAGGTGATAAAGTGATCTGTGGCCGTAACTGTGTACGTATTGCCCTGTAACCAGGCTGCACCTGGAAGGCGAGCACAGAGTATTCTGTACATGGCATTGTTCAAAAGTAACGCCTTCCCCGGCAAGACGATCAAAGTTGGGAGTTTTAATGTTTGGGTGTCCGTAGACGCTTAAAGTCTCAGCCCGTAATTCATCAGGGAAAAAAAGGATGTAGTTCAATTAAGGACACTCCTAAATAAATTTTTATTACTTCTTACTGATTACCCGCTCATACCCGGATTGGGTGAGTTCAAGGTTATGGGCAAGGCCTGTCCTGTTTAATATTTGAACATAGGCATCACAATCCCTGTCAATGTTTTTTTGCCCTATAACAAAAAGAACAATAATTAAAAAATTTTTATTGTAAGGGCCGGTGTTACAATCCACGCGGATCTTCTTCCATTGGTACGCTGTCCGAAGTGGCTATATACCAGTCAAGCATGCGCTGTTCAAGTTCCGCCTGAACCGATGCATATGACTTTTGACCGTATACATTGTTTAGCTCGTTTTGATCCGCAGCCAAATCGTAGAGTTCATGGTCTCCGTATGTCCTGAGAATGAGCTTGTGTGTCATGGTACGGATCATTGTCGAACGTCCGATGCTTTCTGGGTACTCCCGCTGCTGCAGGCCTTTTGGATAATATACATTTTCGGGAGATTTCATCAAAAGGCGGGAAGGCCTGTCTGCTCCCTCGTTGCATTGTTCGTATTCATTTGTATTGTAGCCGCCTTCACAGAATACCGCCCGTCTCGGATCGCCCGGGCTACCCTTCAGTTCCGGCCAGAGGGAACGGGCATAATGGGTATGCCGGGGCGTTATGCCTGCGCTCTCCATGATGGTTGCCATGATATCAAAGAGTTCAACCTGCCCGGTAACCTGGTGGCCTTTTCTGCATCCCGGGCCCGCTATTACGAGCGGTACGCGTGTTAACACATCTTCACATCCCGAAGACCATTTTTCTACCAACCCGTAATCGCCTGCGTAATCCCCGTGATCCGCACTGGCTATAAGCATGGTTTCTTCTTTTATCCCCGCGTTTTCTACGCAATCCATAAGCTCACCAAGCAAGGTATCGGTAAAAGAGATCATGCCCATATATACAGCCTGGATTTTTTTTAGGTTAGATTTTTCCAAATTCCGGTAACTGCGGATTAATGTGTGGTATTCAGGTTTATTACTGCAGATAGATTTGAGCGGAACTATATCGCTTTCATTATACATTGAGTAAAAGGGTTCATGGGCGGTATATGGGCAATGCGGGAATGTTAAAGGTAAAAATAATATAAAAGGTTTATCTCCCGATTTCCTGCTTTTAATAAAATCCATCCCCGCTTTTAAATTCTGATAGTCGCTATGATCTCTGTATTCACCTTCTATTGGATGGAAAAGGAAATCATTGCATATTTGAAGCGGCTGAACCGGTTTGGACCCGGGATTAGGCCCGTAAGCTCTCATACTTTTAAATTCATCAGTTGATAGGGGGATGGACTCCGGAGAAAAAAGATCATTCTTGCCGTACACACGGACTTCGTATCCGGTTTCTTTCATATAACGGAACAGGTTATGCTCGTAAGATTTTATCAGGTTCCACAAAGTACGGTGGCCGCAGCTGTGAACATACTGCCCTGTTACCAGGCTGCACCGGGAAGGAGAACAAAAAGGACTTTGAACATGGCATTGTTCAAATGTTACACCTTCCCGGGCAATACGATCATAATTTGGCGTTCTGATGTGCGGGTGCCCATAAATACTTAATGATTCTGCACGCATTTCATCAGGAAAAAAGATGACATAGTTCATAGATGGGCACCCCCTGGATTACCTGTACGTTACTATTTTTTTCCGATCGCCCTGTCGTAACCTGATTGGGATAATTCAAGGTAACGTTTTAAACCCATGGCATCAAGTTCTTTCAAATATGCATCCCAATCCCTGTCAATGTTCTTATCACCTACGGAAAAGAGGGCTAATGATTCGTTGACATAACTGTTAATAGAGTTTCTGATATCTGATATTTCTTCTGCTTCCTGGAGGGTAAATTTTTGAATATCTACACGGTTCTTTGGTTCTTTATTTATATAGAATGGAACAGAACCCATAGCCCAGCGTTCTGTGTACAATGGATCATCTGCAGGCGCTACCTGGCCTTCAGATACACCAATGGGTACTATGCCTGCAGTAATAAACGACCAATGGGCATTATTTACCGATCCCCAGGGCAAAATCATAACCATTTTTGGACCATAACCGATTGATTCAAGGAGTGAATGATCATTGGGTCCCGGAACTTTCCAATCTACACCAGGCTCACCCCAACGGGTACGCATATAACCTTCCTCACTGCACATGAGATCTGCCCAGCGGAAAATGGCTTCAGGGTTTTTGGCATTTTTGGTAATTACGAAATTCTTTTGGGGAATGTCCGGAAAGAAAGCTACTGTACAATTACCTTTGGGCCCTGTAAGCGGAGGAAGCGGTACATATTCCAGCTTACGGACATTTGTAGCACCAAAGACGGCAGCCATCATGCCATGGGTAAAAGCGCCTACTTGCGACACATCGCCTCCTTCGGTTAATTGGCGCATCTGGGTATCATTCATAGTAAAAGTTTGGGGTAGCATAAGTCCATCTTTGACCAGTCCATTGAGAAAACGCAGCCCTTCCTGCCATTCTGGTTTGGTAAAGGCCACATCTACTTTTCCTGTATCATCAACAACGTACCGATTTTTACTGTCATCATATATATAGGCATTCATTACCCAATCTGCAGCCTGGGCACCCCAACCATTAGAACCGATAAAACCAATTTCATCTTTTTTTCCGTTTCCATTGGGATCTTTGTTGACAAAAGCATTAAGTACTGTACGAAATTCATTGGTGGTTGTTGGAATAGAAAGGCCAAGTTTATCAAGCCAGCTCTTGTTGATCAGACTTCGTAATTGATACAAGTTACCTATTGCTTCGTTGGATTTCGGAACATAATAAATATTACCATCAGCAGAGGTAAGCCATTGCATATAATCCTTGTTTTTCAATTGTGGAAGTATCATGGGTATATAATATGCCCAATCTTTATAATAACTGGTTAGGTTCAATGCAAATCCGTCTTGTCCCATTTTTAACATGCCATCTTCAGTAAAACCAAAACCAATCAACACTTCAGGCAAATCTGCTCCTCCTGATGCCATTATAAGTTCTACTTTCTGCCTAGCTTCAGCTCCGTTGGAAGGGTACAATTCAAAATTAAGTGTAAAATTCCCTTTTTCTTCGTACCATAAAGTCAGCTTGTTCGTATCGAAATTTTCAACGTTGGTATTTTGCGGCACGCCGACTTTTATGGTGATCGGCGTTTTACAAATCGGAAATACTCCGGGCGGATTCACATTGGCGGCAGAAGATGAGCTCACGCCAGCCGCTGTCGTCTGTTGATTACTGCCGCCTGCAAAAACCATTGCGGCCGCCAGTACCAATAAAAGAAAGATAATACTAAACCGTAAACGTTTCATATATTCCTCCGCGTACAATGCCCGCCGGCTATCTTCAGAGTTGTCCGGCTACTTCAGTTATTGAACAACTTCCGTTTTAAGACAGTAAAATGCGCAGCATTTTACCTGACTTGTTCGAGCGCTCAGTGAGTTTTAGAACAAGTCTATTATTTAACCGTAAATCTGTATTTCTAGGAAGTCAAATAAATATATAGAAAATTGTCTTACAAAATCAAAAGATAATCGTTACAAAAAAGAAAGGCAGATTACTAAAAAGAAAGAATAATTCCATTTATGATATACATACATAATTTTCATGAATGTGAAAGTTCATTTTTTATAAAGTATCTATTAAACAACAGCGATTCCAATTTTATGTATTGAAATGGATACTTTATGCCAATATCCGGTATTGTCAAAAATCAATCATTGCTACTATAAATAAATATGAAGATAAATATTTTTATTATCAGGTATTTTTTTATTTTCCTTCTATTTGCTGCCTTTTTACTGCTCCTGTTTGTACCTGTATACAGCTTCATTAATAATTTTACCCTCAACAACGAATTATCTCGTATTTCCGGCCGCATGGAGCAGGGAATGGGAACCTTGAATTCTATATTAACATCACTGCACTTAATAACCCTTTCCGGACGTAATGATTCCAGATTTTCCATTATAAAATCATGGGCTATTAATACACCGAACCAGTCTGAATTGAATTATGTGAACCCATATACCCTTATAAATATGCGGGATACTTTTAATATGGCCCTGCTCCCCTACTCACTGCCGGCTGACGCAGGCTTGTTGTTCCCAAACGGCATGGCGGTTACCCGATCTGTCATCTCAAACAATCCAGATCTTTTTCCATTTTATGGATATTTTTTACAATGTGGTGATCTAACACTTGAAGCATGGCAGAACTTATTGATATCAGGGTCTACTTTTTTACCGGCAATGCCTTATACCAGCGCCAATTACGGTTCTTATGATGCAGTTACCTATACTGAACCTTGGGCGTATATAGGTTATCCCGAAAAGGCAGTATTTTTCGCTGCGTTACCTGTGGAAAGTATTGTAACTTTGTTGACTGATGCTGATGTGGAAAGAATGGCATATATTAGTATGTATGATGCCGCAGGTAAACTACTGTTTTCACGGGGTAATCAGATTAACGGACATTTTTATGTTGAAAATTACCAAAGCCCTATTTATCCAATCCGGTATGAAATTGATATACCTGATTCATTTTTTAATGCGCAACTGCAACCTGTCAGAAACCAAATTTTCCTCTATACCTGTATTACAGCCGCTGTTGTTGTTATGCTCTCTTTCCTGTTTGCTTGGCGCAGTTCCCAACCGGAAAGGAGTTTCCTGGAACAGGTAAACCTTATCGGAATCGACCGCACAGGTTTTAAAATATTTTCAAGTCTCAAGCGGATTTACAAGGATCTCGCAGACAGTATTTCTAGTGAAAAAAATCAACTGGAAACTTCACTGCGGACCATAGAAACCCAAACCGCATTAATCCGGATTCAGACTATCGACAAGATTCGGAAGGCGCTCCTCCTGGGCGACGAAGTCATGTCATTAACCATTTTACGGGAATGTGCTGCTTCACTACCCAGGCCCGAAGACCCGCTTATCGCCGCTCTGCTGGTACGTATGCTTTCTGCGATGGTTCGTGATGTAAGCAAAGATTGTTCCGGTATTGTACCATATTTAAATACAATAGAGTATGTAAGCGGTAATCAAGAAGAAATATTTAATCGTTATTTTCCGGAATATTTTATGCAAATTTGCAGGAGTATCAATGCAAACAAGGAGAAAAATATATCAACTCTTGGTCAAAAAGTACTCACCTATATTAATGATAATTTGTATAACCCCAATTTATATATTACCATGGTATCTGATTATTTTAAGATATCTGCACCTACCCTGCAAAAATTGGTCAAACATTACACCGGCCTGACTTTTCAGAATTATATTGAGAAAAACCGATTAAACCGGGCCTGCGAGCTTTTACAGAGCAGCGGCGGTACTGTTACACAAATAGCCTTAACATGTGGTTTTTCAAGCAGCACCTCTTTTAACCGTAGTTTTAAACGGAATTATGGTTTTCCTCCCAGCCAGTTCCAGGATAAGGGGTAAGAATCTTCAGAACTTGTGGAATTTCACTATAAATAGCTATTATCAGAAAATTAAAATTACCGCTTTGAAAAATATTAATCCATCATGTCAGACGCCAGGTTTCTGAAATATGGACCAGTAACTATTTTATGGATTCCTTTCTTTGTTATTCTCTTCTCTTTAATGAGTATATCTGCTCTATCAGTTCCGGCAGAAAATAATCCCAGACAGCCCAGAGTATTGGTTTCATGTTTTCTTCGTCGGAATTAATTGCGATTACCGCGTCAAGAGAAGGCAGTACAATGATGAACTGGCCGTTTTTGCCGTCGCATCGGAAGGCTCCGTGCCGGCAGGTCCAGAACTGGTAACCGTATCCTAGATCGTAATCGGCTTTGTCCTGGGCCGGCATTGTAGGAACCTGGGTGCGGGTTGCCGCTTCGATCCATGCCGAACTGACAAGCTGTTTGCCTTTCCAGTTTCCCCTTTGCAGCAGGAACTGGCCAAAGACGGCCATATCGGTTGTAGTTATTTCAAGGCCGACCGCGCCCGCGGTATAACCATCGCGGCTTTCTTCCCATACCGGATCTTTAATTCCAAGCCGACGGAAGAGCCTGTCCAAAAGGTAATCGCGGACTTTAAGCCCCGTAGTCCTGGTAAGCATTGCGGAAGCAAGCAAAGTGCACGCGCTGTCGTAGAGGAAATATGTACCAGGGTCGCGTGTTATTTCAAACAAAAAAATTTCGTCAATATTGTCCGGGCGGGAATATTCGGGGTGTCCCATTGTCATGGTCAGCAGGTGTTCCAGTGTGAGCGCCTTCCAGCGCGCGTCCGGGTTTTCCCTGTCCAGGATTTTGGTCACGCTGTCGGAAAGCTTAAGCCGTCCTTCGTCAATTGCCATGCCTATCGCAATGGAAGTAAAACTTTTACTGACCGACCAAACATTTTTTGGCTTCTCCGGAATTCTGCGCTGTCTTGCAATTTCTTTGCCGTGCAGGTACACAACAACGCCTTCAACATTGAGGCCCATTTTTTCAATATGACTAAAATATTGCTGCAGATCCATTTTTGTTACCCTCTATTAATAATATATCAATTAAAATCCAGAATTACCTGATCGCCGCCGGAATTGATGCGGTAGACTTTCTCTCCGAATTCAGTTTTGCAGAACGGATTATCATAACGTTTATAATTTTTGGCAGCTATCTGCTCGTTGTTGATTTTTAACGGTTCTTTCCACCCATAAGACATGTTACCCAGGGTAGGCGATTTATAAATAAACGCGTGTGTATCGCCGGAGAAAGACGCAGTTTTAAATGAAGTTACAAAATTTTCAAAACTGCCGTTTGTACCTTCGTCGCCCATTTCGCATATATAAACCGCAGCGTGTTTGGGAACAAGATATTCGTACGGTTTGGCCAATTTAAATTCGGTTTCCCATTTATCATGGAAAAGCGATTTATATAAATCCGGGTCCGGACTCTGCCATTTGCCTTTTATGGATGTGAATACCGCAATATAGGCTCCTCCGCGCTTGCCGAATATCCAGCTGTTTTCTTCCTTTACCAGATCAAATTCGTGCTGCGGAAAATACAGATGCGTAAAGAAAAAATGCGCGCTTTCTGTGGGCAGCCTGTAAACACACAGCAGAACATTTTTATGCTGAACCGTGCGGGGCATAAACCTGTTTCCCGCGAACATATTGGGCCGGTCATTATATTCATTGGAACCCGGTGAATTGGAAAATACCAGGGCCCGCTCACCCATGCTCGCCTGCCAGATGTGCTGCTGGTATCCGACTTTTCCTTTCCTAAAATCCTGAACATTGCTAAGGCTGTAATAGGGATTTTTATAAGTATAAATATCGGCCTGGGTAAGGGCGCAGCAGGCCATGTCCGGGTCATATAAATCATTTTCGATTAAAGCATTAGGCAATAAGGGATCAAAGCGGCCCGGCTTAAACCCGGCTTTCTCCAGCGTCTGGTATTTTTCCCAGTGGGCGTCAATGGAAGGCCTCATGCCCAGCCAATGGGGGCAGAGTTTCATTGAATTTTCGATTACCTGTCTGTGTAAAAAAGTCTGCTGCCCCCAATAAAACATTATATCCCTGTAATTTGCCGGATCGAGTCCGAATTTTTGTGAATCTTCCACATCAATACTCATCCGCTCCATATTAATGAACGGTCCTTTTTCCAGCGCTATCTTTTTAACAGCCGCGCTGCATTGATAATCAAAAACCGCCAGCGCGACTCCTCCCAGGGAAACCGCGCCGTAGGAGCCTTCTCCCCAAAAAATTTTACAGATGGCGCTGATTGCCGGTTGATCCGGCAGCATAGTCGGAGCCGCGTAGGCGCGTCCGTTTGTCGCTCCCATGGTCCCGTTAAAGGCGTTAACCGCGATATCAAAAAGGGTCAGTTCTATTAACAGCCCGGCCTTTTTCTTTAGATCACCGTCTTTGGCAAGGCCCCAAACCAGGGCCAGCGCCAAAAGGTCCTCTCCATAATACCCGTTTGACAGCCATTCCGAATAACCGAATTTTGCCCGCCAGTCTATCCACTGGATCATACGCTGTTTACCGCGTTCATAATGCCAGCTTCCCCCTTGATTGTTATTGGTAAAAATTTCTTCCGGGTATAGCTGGCCGGCTATAAGCTCACAGGATGCGTAAAGAGCCTGATGATTTTCCGTAAAATAACAGACCCCGAATTTATCTTCGTTTGGATCATCCATTGCATACTTGAATCCAAGGACCGCGTTTTTATAATCATCAATATTCTGCGGTGTTAACAACGCTGATTCCACGTATCTTGACAGAATGGAAAGGAATACAGGCAGGACAAAATCCGCGCAGTCTACATGATCGGTAACCATCTTAAGTGATTTTTCCAGTCTCTGCTGGTCCAGCGCGTTTACTCCTTCGTTCCGTTTCTCCAGTTCAAGTTTGGACCATTCCAAAAAAGCGTCTATGCGCGTATAACCTGGGTATGTTTCTCTGGTATATTTTCCTGCTACCTGCCGCAGGTAGACCGATGATTCTTTTATTGGGTATGCCATGTTTAATTTCCTTTTATATCAATTACCGTGTGCTGTTCCCTTGCCATATCTGCGCGGAAGACAGCCAAATGTCCGTTAATTGAATCTTCAAGCGACGTGCATGAGATGGATGTAGTTCCGTCCCGCATAAAATTTACGAAGTCGGCGACCAGGCGATCGTCTCCGCCGCCGTGTCCGCCAAAAGCTCCTGATGTATCACCCATTGTTTTTAAGTCAAAAATTTCTTCTGAATATTCATGATTGGGACTGGTATCTATTTTGCGGATATAGAATTTTTCCTGTTCCATTACACCGTAGATTTCACCTTTGGTTCCTACAACATGAATGTTTCTTTCTCCGCCGGATGCGCCGCCAATCATGTTGAATGTCGCAGTCGAATCGTCTTCGAAATCCACAATAATGGACTGATGATCTACCGTATTGTTATCGCACTTCCATATGCATCTTCCGTATGGATTGTCTTTTTTAAGTGATTGGATTTTTTGTTCAATAGTCGGATTTTCAATATGCTCCAGACTGTCCCAGACGTAAAAAGACCATCTGTCCGGATGATCTATATAATGCTTTTTTGCCGAATAAAGACAGCCGGCTTCTATTGGGCAATCAACAAGGCACCGCGTCCCTGCGCCGGGAGGGCATTTTGAAGGTATAAACTGGTAATTGCCGCCGAAGCTGGCGATCCTTAACGGTTTAACGCCGCTTTTGAGCCACATTAAAATATCCATGTCGTGGCAGGATTTTGCGAGCAGCATTGTGGAATGGCTAATGTTGGTATTGTTCCACTTTCCGCGGACAAAAGCGACCGCCATGTGATGGTAGCTTACAAGTTCGTTCAATTGGATATTTATCAAATCACCTATTGCCCCGTCCAGAATTTTTTGCCTGATTGCCGTATAAAAGGGCGCGTAGCGAAGGACATGGCAGATCATCACTTTGGAATTGTTTTGCCTGGCTGTATTTTCCAGCTCCCGCATTTCCTGTTCATTGGTTGCGAAAGGTTTTTCCAGCAGCATACCGTAGCCGCGTTTTAAAAGCGGAATTGAAGTCGGCACATGCTGATGATCCATTGTTCCGTTAATAACCGCGTCCGCCATTTTAGGCATGGCTGCCAGTGCGCCGGCTGATTCAAAACAATGATCCTTGTCATCAGGGAACCCGAACTTCTTCGCTGTTAAAGCCCTGCGGCTTGTATTGGGATCCGCAACTCCTGTAATTTTTAATTGATCGGGATTATTCAGCGCATAGTTGGCATAAACAAAAGATCTATGACCTGCGCCCACGATAATTGCTGTTAAAGGTTTTTTCACAAAATGGGTGATACAGGACTTGAACCTGTGACCCCTAGCATGTCAAGCTAGTGCTCTCACCAACTGAGCTAACCACCCTGTACCTGTATAGTTTTACAGAAAAATCGGTGTTTGTCAATTAAGCCCAGTAACATTAAGCCCAGTAATATTTTAACGCTTCTGTATAAAAGTCCTCATCAAGTTCGGCAAATC
The DNA here is from genome assembly GCA_009780855.1 of Treponema sp. Lineage (GTDB taxonomy): Bacteria > Spirochaetota > Spirochaetia > Treponematales > Breznakiellaceae > WQZG01. The sequence goes on along the minus strand of WQZG01000011.1, from coordinate 28,165 downwards.
CTTTGCCCGCAAGAAACTCCCTTATATGGAAACACAAATTGCATTTGGAAGGGTAGCCTTTATTGTCCGCAGCGAATCCCTGCGGAACAGCCAACCGGTAAAGGGCCGCAATTCCGCCGTTATACAGGGCAGAGTAGATTGGATATTTTAGCCGGCTCCCGGTCTTGCCGGTATTTTCTTTCCAGGTTCCGTCAATAAATTCCTGCAGGGGAAGACGCAGCCCGGTGCAGCCGGGCGGGATAAAGTAACCGTCGAGATCCGCGTGGAAATGGCTTGTGGACGTTAAGCAGGAGCAGGGTTCGCTGTTTAGCAGTTCGGTCAGAGGTTTGCGCGGGCGGAATTCTTCGTCAATATTTACCGCTCTGCCTCCAAGCTGGATCCTGTAGGCAGATGCGGTGCTGCCGATGTAACCGGCGGAAAGGGTAAATTCCATTTCCTGCCGGGTATGGGTTCTTTTTCTGTCAAGACGGGAGAGGGGTTTGATGAATTCCTGTTTCCATAAAAAATAATCCATGCCGGCATCTTCGCATACCGCCGCCAGATCCACGGCATTTCCCCAGGGAACGTATTCGGCATGGAAGGGATCTACAGAAATGCAGAGGGCCCGTACGTCCAGGTCCTTTAAAATTTTTATTTGTTTATTACAGGATTCACTGTGCGCCCAAAAGGCGTTGGTCTCAATATAATCAAGCGGTATGCCTGACTGGGCAAGGATGCGGACAATATTAAGCAGTCCCTTAAAATCCAGGAAGGGTTCGCCCCCGCCTATGTGGACCGACTCGATTTTGCCCAGTATAAGAAGATCGCAAATTTTACTGAATTTTTCTTCTGTAACATAACCTTGCCGCCTTGTCGGCGAACAGGCGTAAAGACAATGCCTGCATGAAGCATTACAGCGGTAATTTACCATAATACCGCCGTGGACCAGATTTATAGCATTCATTATCCGGCCGCAGATGAATCCGGAATTTTTTCTTTACATCCGTTCCCGGATTACTACGTTGATTTCGATACTGCCTTTTTTATTGCCCAGGGCCAAATTCATGGGTACAATCAGGGCTTCCACTTCTTTGCCCATGTTGCTTGACACTTCCATGTTATCCCCGGTAAAAAGCGCCGGAGGGGTAAGGTCAAATTTGAATCCTAGTTCGTGCAGCTTGGTTACTGCCTGTGCGGTTATCATATTGGCCAGTTCCTGTATGGTAGCCTTGGCCATTTCATCCATGGTTTTGAATTCTTCGCCGTTCATGCAGCTTACGACCAGCAGAGCCGTATCCTTGTCCATGTCGAACAGAACGCGTCCCTCTACGTCTCCGGCCAGACCAACCAAAGCCGCTACTCCCCTTATGGACATGGTAGAAGATTTGAGGTACAGATCCCCGCGTTTAACTTCCGCGTTCATGACTTCCTTTAGCACATTAAACGAAGCTTCCACAAAGGGATTGATGTATTCAACTCTCATTTTTTTCTCCTATTATTTAACACAGCTGAACAGCCGCGCTATTTTATAATATACAATCTTTAATCATTTTTGACAAATGCGGAAACCGGATCTCTTCCTACAGGCAGCCATTCTTCCTCCGGCAGTATTTCATTGCGTCCGGTAAAAATCATTCCCCTGCTTTTGGTTTTTTCGGCAAAATCCGCGATTAGTTTCTGCTGATCCGTTACTTTAAAAAACGATAATAAATCCCTTGTAAAAATTATGTCCAAATCCGGCAGGGGATTTTCGTTCTGGATGTCATGGTATTCAAAAACTATGCTGTCCTTGATTTCCTGGTTGAAACTGTATCCGTTCCGGCCCTTTACCAAAAATTTACGGCAGTATTCCGGCATGTCATCCGTATCGAATACCATATTCGGCGCACCTGATATAGACATGATGTCGTTGTCATTGGCCCAAATTTTTATGGCTGTGCCCGGATACCGGGATTTTAAAACGCATGCCAGTGAAAAAGTCTCAAAGCCCTTGCCGCAGCCGGGATTCCAGACCTGCAGGCTGTTTACGGCCATATCCGGAAGTACGGATCTTACCATTGAAGCGTAATCATCATCCCAGAAGCGTCCTGTGCACGGGGAGTAAAACGCAGAAATATATTCTTCAGCGGAAGCCAAATCCGTTAACTGCAGATCTTCTCCGGATCGTGTACCGCTCCAGTCTGCATAGCGGCGGCGAATCCATTCTTCGTTTAGGCCGCTTGGATAAAAATGTGTAAGCTGCGGAAGGCTTTCTTTAATAAAATCGATATTATTGTCCGCCTGGACATGGGGAACCGGTTCTTCTGCAGCCGCCGGCGGAGTATAAAATGTATTATCGCCGGCTTCGGTTATCGTTGAACGGCTCTTTTGCTTTTCTTCTTCGTTGTGCGAGAAAATCCGGATCACATCCAGAATTATGTAGAGGTCGCCGTTCTTCTCCACGACCCCGCTGATGTATTTGATGTTTATGTCTCCGAATATTGGATGGGGAGGCTGGATGGTTTCGGAGTTGATGCCTACGACCTTGTCGATCCTGTCGACGATGGTTCCGTAAACCCTGTCCTCAATACGGAGTATCAGCATGTTTTCCAGGTTGTCTTTTTTATTTTCTACCGGCATATGGAAAAATGAACGGAGATCGATAATCGGTATAATGTCTCCGCGGAGATTGTAAACGCCGCGCACAAAGGAAGCCGCGTTGGGTACAAAAGTAAATTTGTCCGCCTTGGCAATTTCCTTGACATTCATGATGTCAACTCCGTAGTCTTTGCCGCCCAGGGAAAATGAAACTATTTTCGCGTCTACCGTATCAATCCGTTCTTTTTCTTCCTGAATTGACGCGTTTAATTCTTTTAAATCCCTTATCATTGCCATACAACTGCTCCTGTTGTTTTTACCTTATTGAGGCTTCGCGGATTCTGCGCTGCTCTATTTCCTTCCTGAGCCCCAGTTCCAGAAGTTGACTGACATCGATTATAAGCGATACTGAACCGTCTCCCAAAATGGAAGCGCCCGCGATTCCCGGTGAATTTGTATATTGATCCCGCAGGGGTTTTATGACTACATCTTCTTCGCCGATCAGGCTGTCTACCATAAAGCCCATTTTTTTATCTGCTGTTCCGACTATTACAATAAAATAATAATCCTGCTTTACTTCGTGCCTTATGCCGAATAGCCTGTTAAGCCGGAGCAGAGAAACAACGTCGTTGCGGATATTGAATACTTCATTATTGTCAATCTTGCGGATGTCTTCCGGTTTTACCCGCAGGCTCTCGATGACCGATGTAATGGGAATGGAATAAATTTCCGGTCCGACCCTGACAAGAAGCCCCTGGATAATGGCGAGGGTAAGCGGCAGTTTAATGATAAACTTTGTCCCTTTTCCCCTTTCGGAGGCGACCGTAACTATTCCGTTGAGTTTATCTATGGAGCGGCGTACAACATCAAGGCCGACACCGCGGCCGGATATGCTTGTAACCTGTTTTGCCGTGGAGAAACCGGGTTCGAAGATGAGGTTGAAAGCTTCGATATCGGTAAGCACCTTGTTGGGATTAAGCAGCCCGCGTTCAACCGCCTTTGCCTTGACCGCCTCAACATCAATTCCTTTGCCGTCATCGGCTATTTCGATGATAATCATGTTGCCTTCGTTGGCGGCCCGCAGTGTTATCGTACCGTCCTCGGGTTTGCCGGCGGCCCTGCGTTCTTCGGCCGGCTCAATGCCGTGGTCGATGGAATTCCTTACCGAGTGCATGATTGGATCGAGGAGATCGTCGATAACTGATTTGTCGAGTTCGGTCTCTTCCCCTTCGATTACCAGGTTGATTTTTTTGCCCAGACTCTTTGAAAGATCCCTTACCAGGCGCGGGAAGCGGCTGAAGATTTGGCTGATTGGAACCATGCGGATCCGCATTACGCCTTCCTGGAGCTCACCTGTTATGCGGCCCAGGTTTTGGGAAGTCGATCTGAATTTACCGACATTGAGCTTCATTGAAGCATCGAAGCCGTCAAATACAGAGAAAATATCTCCGTATTCGTCGCCGATTTCCTTGCGTATATCCTTGACAGATTTCCCGCCTTCGATTTTTTCCAGGTATTCCGGGAGGCTGTCAAACAGGGTTTTTATTTTTTCCCTGAAGCCGGTTTCAATATTGCGGAGGTCATTTATCATGTCGTTAAACTGGTTGTTTATCTGGTTGAATGTGGCTTTGGTAATGACTGTTTCCGAGACCAGGTTAAGCAGATCGTCAATCCGTTTGGAATCCACCCTTAGAAGTGATCCCGCTTCCTTGCCTGCTTTTTCTGCTGCGGCTCCGGCTGCTGTGCCCGCTGGTTTGGCAGCGGCAGGTTTTACGGCGGCCGGTTCTGCCGCTGCGGCAGGTTCCGCTGCAGCCGGTCCCGGTGCGGGCGCTTTGCTTTCCTGCGCGGTCTTTGGCGCCGCTGCAGGCTGGACCGATTCTTTGGCCGCGGCCGGAACTTCAATATCTTTTATATCTGCTTCCAGGGTTACATCCGGTATTAAAACAATCTTGCGTATTTGATCGTGCGTTTGGGTAGTCGCGATAAAATAATCAACCACAGGGAAAAAGTTATCCTCGTAAAGCTGTTCGAATTCAGGAATTGTCCGCAGCACTGTCCCCGAGCTTTTTAAAGCAGCGTAAACCTGGATGCCGCCAATCGTGTTCATTACATTGGACTTGTCAAATTTAACGGACACCTGGTAAATCGGCATCCCGCCGTCCACGGCTTCCCTTAGTTCGTTGAGCTCGTTTTCCGAGAGCGTCTGCTGCGCCGCTGCGGCAGGTTTTGCCGCGGGAGGAGCTTCTTTTACAGCCGGTTTTACAGGAGCAGGTTTTGCCGCGCGAGCCGAACCTTTCTTACCCTTGATATTATCCAGAAGATGAGACAGTTTACCGTGAATTACCGAAATGTCTTCCTCGTAGACTGCACCTTCCATCCGTTTGGCGAGCATGGCTTTTATTACATCTATTGCCGAAAGCAGAATGTCCACAACATCTTCATTTACTTCAAGCTGGTCTGACCGGATAGCGTCCAGTACATCTTCAACCAGATGGGTAAAATGGGACAATTCCATCATTTCGACAGTTGCCGAACCGCCCTTTAAGGTGTGGGCTGCCCGGAAGATCTCGTCAACCGCGTCTTTGCTTGCGCCGCCGTTCTCGAGAACCAGAATATTCTGTTCAAGAGTGTCAACCTGCATCTGAGCTTCTGAGAAGAAGTCCTTCAGCAGCTCTTCATTATTGGGATCAAGATAGTCACTCATTATAGTATAAAAGATAATACACAAATGATATTGCGTCCAGAGGTCTCAACTCTTAGGTCTTAAATCTGCCGGACTTTATGTCCGGGGTTTTATACCTGGTTCATTTATGCCGAAACTATTAACAATAGCCATGAAAGCTTTTTTTACCTGCTTGTTTTTATTCGCTGTTTTTAACCTGCTGCCGGCGGCTGAATTGACAATTCCCCGTTTTGAGCTGGTTACCCTGGGGCGGACAGAAAATGACGAATTTGGCCTGGTTTCGGCAGTTTCTGCCGATTTTAACCTAAATAACGGTCCCAAATTCGGTTTAAATCTCGATTTTTCGTTTGATTTGGAAAATAACAGGTTAAATAACGCCGGATCGTTCGAATTCGGGACCGCAAAAGCCGTTATCCGCGATCTTTTTAACCTTCCCCTGGATATGACTTATTTTGTCGGCCGGGGAGACGCCTTTTGCACAGGCGATGAATTTAACGCCAATGTCGGAACAAATTACAGGGGTCTGTTTTATTTTCCGGACGGAATCGGCGGCAATATAAGCCGCAGGTATGACGGAATTTACAGGGCGGAAGGCACCGGTTTTTCGTTTGCGTTTACCAAATGGAACCTTTTTATCCCGATGTTATATCTGTATCAGAATTATTCGCCTGCGGATTACCTGGAGTCCTCCGGTAAAGTACCGTTCTGGTCAGGCGATTTGCGTCTGCTGGTAAACCAGCCGATGTTCCGGCTCGAGGCTTTTGGCGGAATTTCCTGGAAAGACAGCGCAAGACTGCGGGGAGGAATCCTGACGCATTTTAGGCCGGGTAGGGGAGTTGAATTCCTGTTCCAGGGAGGAATTACCGGCTGGGATTTGGAACAGGATCTGACCATTGACAATTTCTTTTTTCTTTTGGAACCAAGGTTTACTTTTGGTATTTTTGGGATTTATACCACCATGTTTTTTCATCCTGTAATTTACCAAAATATAAAAACTGCCGGGGAACAGGGCAAAGTAGATTTAAACCTCAAGTTTTTTGCTAAACCGTTTAATACTGAATTTTATACCGGTATTGAAACAAACATAAAAATAAATATTGTCAGGACAGGGGAATTCTATCTGTACGCGGATCCTTACGTAAGTTTTAACAGCGGCGGCATAAAATGGGACGCCAAACTCCGGTTTAATCTTTTAAGTCTGGATCATCCGGAACAGCTTTTTGAAATTTTTATCGGCATCAATACATCACTTTAAGGTATGGAAATGAAAAATAAAACCGCCGTTTATGGCATAGCAGGTTACCGTGTAAAGAATCGTTTCGCAGCAAACAGCGTCGCAGTAAACAGCAGCGCAGTAAACAGCGTCACAAAATTTGGCCGGGCCATAATTTTTTCGGTCCTTTTTTTACTTTTGGTTTTTCCCCTGGCCGCCATTGATATAGGCCTTTACGGCGGCGCCGGGAATATTGCCTTTGATACCAAAAGCAAATCGATTCTTGGAGACGCGGTTCTTCCCAAAGCTTTTACTCCGCATCTTTACCCATTGGCCGGTGCTTATGTCAGCGGAGAAAACGGCTTTGTAAGCTACGAGGGAGGATTCCAGATGGATCCAATTCTGCGGAACCGGCTTTATGCGGATATTGGAATAGAGATGTCTTTTTTTAGCATGAAAGTCGGTCCGTTTATTGGGCTTATGAATACTGATGAAGAATTTTTTAACCCGGGATTCACCGCGGCGCTGGGGTTCCAACTGCCCGGGATTTTTTTCATAAACTTTGAGGCTTCGTCTTCTTTTGGGCCTGCCCTTGAAACAACAGGAAGTTATACACAAAAAACCGGCGGTATCTCGGCCGGGTTTTGGGTTCCCTATGTAATATGTTCGCTTAACATGAGTTCAAACTCATATGCCCAAAGAATTGATTTAAATCTTTTGGCTGAGGATTCAATCGATCGGTATTTCTTCAGGGCCGATATATTTACAAAAAATGTTCCGTTTACCATCAAGGTGGATATCGGTTATGCCCTGCTTAAAAGATCCTACAGCAGTCAGGTCGTTACCGACGGCGCGGTAAGCGGAGAATATGACATTGTTACATCCAAAACAAGCGATCAGTTAAAATTTATTTACGCGGGGCTGCAGGCAGCATATTCCATAAATTCAATGTTTAAATTGTACGCCGGCGCCGAGATGCCGTTATACTCCTGGAGTGTCCCTGATATGAAAAATCCCGACAAAAAAGCCCTTATGTTCAATGCCAGCGGCGGGATAATAATTACACTGTAAATAAAGCTTGGGCTTCCGGTATTTTTACGCCAGCGCAGGTAAGGGTAATTTTTTCATTGGGTTCGCCGTTTCGCAGACTGGCCGGAGTTTCCAGGCCAAGGTCCGGGATTAAAACAACGGAGCGGTTTCCACGGTTTTCCAGAATGATCCCTTCCCAGGATGAACCTGTTTTATCTGACAAATAAACCATCTTCCAATGCGTATTTGAAGCCCGCTCGGCTTTAGCGGCCGCTGCAGCTCCCGCCTCCGCCCTTGCCGCGCGCAAAAGAATCTCGTCTTCGCTTAACAATGGGCCTCCTTTGAGGAAGGCCCTTATTTGCTGATGCGCCAGCAGATCCGTATACCGCCTTAATGGGCTTGTTACCTGGGTGTACGCATCAAGACCCAGCCCCCAGTGAACTCCAGGTTTGCTCGACAGGCTCCGGGGCCTCATGCTGCGCCGTATCTGGTAAGCTCCTGCCGGTCCCGGCAGCGGATTATCCGGCAGTTCACCGGCTTCCTGACAGATGAACGGAAACGGGACCCGGTTTTTTACGGCCCATAAAGCCGCGCCTTCTCCGGCCAGTATCATACACTCACGTACCATATCCGCGGATCTGCGGCGCATATTTTTATCTATTTCAATGCTGTTGTTACCGTTATCAGTCCCCTTTATTACCCTTATATGAACTTCAGGCAGTTCTATGTTCACGGCTCCGGTTTCAAGACGCCTCTCCAGGTTTTTTTCGGCAAGTTCAAAAAGTTTTTTTATAATAATCCCATGACCGCCGGTGTTGCCTGCTCCTGAATCAATGTCCCCCGCCCCTGAATTATCGGCACCCGTGCTGTCCGCCAGTTTATCGGCTTCCTCGTAATTAAGGCAGGTAACTTTTATCCGCGATAAAAATATTTGGGTTTCAGCTATTGATGAATCCGGATTCAATAATAATTTAAATGAAAGCGCAGGCGTAACACCGTTATCCGGTGTTATTCCGTTATCCGGTGTTACGCCGTTATAGTGCGGTCCGGGTTTCAGTATAAATTTTTCGGTTATTTGCGGCGCCAGCATCCTGCAGATCTGTTCCGGCAGGTAAAGAGTTGATCCGCGGTTCTGTGCTTCCGTATCGGCCGGGCTGCCTGCAATTACGCATGCGGCCGGATCCGCCGTATGTACCCATAGAGTCAGCCGTCCCTGCGAATCCGGGCCCTCCAGTGATATTGCGTCATCAGGATCATCGCTGTATGCATTGTCAATTGCGAATGCCGGCAGATGCGTCAGATCTATTCGGTCTGTATCAACCCGGTTTTCCTCCGGCGGCGGTTCAGCAATTGTTTTGACTGGGCTTAGTGTCAGGCCAAACCTGGCAGGGTAAGGATTATCCCAAACAGTCCAGGCGCCGGCAGCCAGCAGGAAACGGTGGGCGTCAACGGGAGTTTCGCTTATTCCCATTTCTTTTAGGGTGCGGCTTTTATCCGACTGGCCCCGGGCCAGAGCCTCTGTGTCCTGTAAATAACGGCGATCCTGTTCGGTCAGTGTAACCGTACTTTTAGAAGAATTATTGGCAGAAATAATCGTTCGCATACGCTGCAAAAAATCGCTGCGTTCATTTATTTCTGTTTGTTTATCCGCGCGCCTTTTTTCTTCGGTTTCAAGTTCTGTTTTGGACCGGGCTTTTATGTGTTTAATATCGCCTGTAAAAAAAAGATTTTCTTCAACAAGTTTCCATGAAGCCAGTGCCGATTGAGGGGTAAATTCGTTAAAAACCAGTCCTGCCAATTCCTGCAAAATAACGGTTTCCCCGGATTCTGCAAGCAGCTCCCAGGCGGAACGGACATCGCCTGCCGCCTGTTCCTCCCAATCGCCCGGATTGAACGGCCCGGCGTGCAGGAGTTCTACATCTTTTTCCCGTACTTTTATTCCGGATTTTTCTCCCTTAAAAGAAATTAATATTTTTTCGCCTTCGGTTCCGGTTACAACTGCGGGGCGTGTTTTATAAAGAACCAGCGCATTTTGGGAAATCATTATCGGATTATTTATTAACCCACACTGTCATTTCACCCGGGCCGCGGTTGGCCCACGCGTAATACGGTATAAATTTTAACGATTTGTCTTCATATCCGGAATTTTCCTGCCCGGTTTTTTCCTGCAGTCCGGCGGGACGGTACAAATCTTGTGTATCCCAGTTTTTTATCTTCTTGCCCTGTATTGTAATTACATTAATCCCGCCCAAAAAATCTTTTTTAAATTCCGTTTTTGCCTCTGCCGGCTGCGCAGAACCCAGGCGTATTTTTTGCAGTTCGTTTCCGTTGTCGGCTTCTTCCAGACAATAAACAACCGGTCCCATAGTCAGCGCCAGTTTCCCGGCGTCCTGCCGCACATTCGGGTTTGCCTCAACCAGGGTAACAGGCATTTCAAAATTAATTTCCAGGAGATCATTATTTTTCCATTCACCGGCGATGACTGCGAATCCGTCCCGCAATTTATAATTTACCGGAGCGTTATTTAATAATACACTGAATTTTTGGCACCATGAAGGTACCCGGAATCCGTAATCAAAACGCGCAGTTCCTTCCATGGCAAATGTTACGGCAACCATGCCGCTCCGCGGATATTGTGTTTCCAGCTTAACAGTTAAATTTTTTCCATTAAGTAAAAATTGCGAGGAGCTTCCTGCAAATAGATGGGTGTATATTGCGTTTTCATTATACGAATGAATATAATTCCCAAGCGACGCGATAATCCTTGCCAGATTGGGAGGACAGCACGCGCATCCGAACCATTTTTGCCTTTCGGTTTTTACATGCTTTAAACGCCTGTCTTTAAGGCAGGCTTCCGGCAGTACTTCCAGCGGATTTACGTAAAAAAAAGATTGGCCGTCCAGAGACATTCCGCTTATAATGCCGTTATACAGCGCGCGTTCAAGTACGTCGCCGTATTCGCCCTTTGGCTGAAGCGCTGCCATCCGCTGCGCGAAAAACGCAAGCCCTATTGCGGCGCAGGTTTCGGCGTAGACTGTATCGTTGGGCAGGTCGTAATCAAAAGAAAATGATTCGCCGTATGCGGACTGGCCTATGCTTCCTGTAATGTACATTTGTTTTTTTGATATGTTGTTAAAAAGGTCCCCGCAGGCTTTTAACAGCCCCGCGTCGTTTGTTATGCGGGCCGCGTCCGCCATACCGCTGTAGAGATAAACCGCCCGCACCGAATGGCCTTCTGCAATATGCTGATCCCTTACCGGAATGCCGGCCTGGTAATATTGAAACTGAAAATAACTGTCATTCCAGTGGAAGCTGCCGCCGTGTTTTTTTATCTCATCTTCAAAATAAAGCGGTTTTTGCCCGCGCTGGTTAATAAAATAAAGCGCAAGATCCAGGTGTTTTTTATTTTTGGTTATACCGAAAAGTTTTAAAAGCGCCATCTCTGCTATTTCGTGTCCGGGGTAGCCGCGGATTTTATTGTCCTGCGGCCCAATCAGCGAATCAATACAGTCCGCATAAAAAATCATCGCGTCCAGCAGTCTGCGTTTCCCTGCTGCCCTGTAATAGGCAATTGCCGCTTCTGTAAAATGCCCAAAACAGTAAAGTTCATGGTTATCCTTGAGATTTGTAAAACGCTTCTCCAGACCGCTGATAATATAGTAAGTGTTTAGGTAGCCGTCTTTTTGCTGCGCGCCGCAGATAATCTCAATGGCGCTGTCCAGGTTTTTTTCCAGTTCCGGATCAGGATGCCAGACCAGCGAATGTGCGGCGGCCTCGATCCACTTTGCCAGGTCGCTGTCCTGGAAAACATGGCCGCCGTGGCCCAGACTGTTATCAACGCCGTAATCAAGTTCCGGATGGGTCATCTGTGCGGCAATCTTAAAATTCCGCATACAATAACTGGGCTCCGCGCCGCTGACCCTGTCGTTTAACGCCTCCCATTGATAGGGAATGACCTTTGTCCTTACCCGCTCCATGATGGGGCTCCAGAAACTGTCGTTAATGGAAATATCTTTTATGTCAAGAAATTCAGTCTGATTCATTTTTTTTCTTTGGAGAATAGGGGATTCGGTTTCCGGCCATTTGCTCCTGCAAACGGCCTCCAGCCCGCCTGCGTGCCTTGCGGCGCACGTCCCTGCGCCGCAGCCCTTGCAAAGCTTACGCTTTTCCAGGGCACGGCACTCCGGTTCGAATCCCCGTTCTTACCGCTCATTATTAACTTAACCAAATTGTTAATTATTTGGGCTGTAATTAGTTCTCTGGAGAATAGGGGATTCGAACCCCTGGCCTATAGATTGCGAACCTATCGCTCTACCAACTGAGCTAATTCCCCGGTTTGCGCAGCAATTATTTTATTATGGATCTTATTAATTGATCAAGAGGTTTTTTTAATTATTTTTCAATATGGCCTTGTTTAAAATAATTTCCCCTGCAGGTCTAAAGGTGGATAGAACACCCCAACTATACTAAATGGATTCAACGCCAAATGATGATCGCTTTTTCTGGTTCCCAAAATGAAGTATAAATCTTTCTTCGTAAAATCGTTCCGGTATCTCTCTCTGACCTTTTCTAATGCTTTTCTTTCATCACCATCGGCATTTCGTAGGCAGTTCAGATATAATGCTCCTACCTCCCAATCTTCAATCATAAGATTGGATTTTTTACCTTCTTTATCTTCAAACCTTTATTTAAATGTATACGGTAATTTTTGGACGACTTTGAATTCTTCTATTACCTCTTCAGACGTTTGTAATAATGATAGTTGTTTAGCTTTCTCTTTTATGCGATCAAGTTTATCTTTCGGCCAATCCCTGTCAGTAGGTTCTGCATAGAAATCATGAATCTTGGTTGGTTTAAATATTACCAATGATTTATATGGCGGCTTTTTTGCAATCTTAATTATTTCAGTAAGATTAGTAAATATCTTTTCTGTTTTGAATAACAAACGTTTCTGCTCTTCCCAGTTGACATTTGAACTTCCCTTTGGGAAAATTTTTATAGAATCGATGTTTAATACCTTATAGCTTTCTGGTCGAAAATCTGAAGTGTTCTTTTCTACATCAGCTTCGATCCATTGCCATTTTTTATATTTTTGCTCATTGTCTAGTTTACGAAAAGGGAGCGGGTAGAGGCGTATCCATGAACCGTCTTCGCAAACCCCGGCAGTACATACCAATTCGTCATACTTTTCTGAGAGGGTTGGATAAGTTTTAACAGTTATATATACCCGTTTGCGTTCCATCACAAATCCACTGTATTCACATAATATTTTTCTTTAAGATAATCCCGAATTATATGTCGGTGACAATATGAAGGATCGTGTTCAAAACAAGCGAGGACAATTCTGGTTTTAGTCTGTAATAATTGGTAAATGCGATCAATATTATCCTGTCGCTTTGAAAGGGATAATTTATAATCAATAAAAAGATTCCTATAATCTTTATCTGAATTGAAATTATTCCTTTTTTCCGAACTTATACCTAATTCCGGCAGATGAACATATTCAATACAAACGTTTTTTAGGTATTCTTGTAGATTATTTTTGGAAAAACCAAACTTACGGCTGAAAGGATTGTTCCTCACATCGCATAACACATGGACATCATTTTTGATGAGTGTATTAAGATAATTTTCAATTGATAACCCTTCATACCCAATAGTAAAAAGTATCTGCTCAGTCTGCCTAAGCTGTTCTTTTACCGCTTTTATTCGGGCAATACCTTCCATCTCCATAATAGATGCTGCTGTTTGGCTATTTATAGCATAGTAAGGGTATTGTTCATAAACCAGTTTCCCAAGCTGGTTACCTCTGACTTTAGGTAATTGGTTTAAAATGGAAATTTCAAACTTTTCAAGAAGAAAGCTTGTATCAACTGATCTTTCCTCTCCGGCATAACGTATTTTGTCGCTGTTGTTAGTCAGCCAGCCAGCTCATAGATTGTAAGATACTTATGTCTTTTCCTGCCTGAAAAGAAAAGCATCCGTAAAAATTAGGCACAAAATCATAATAGTAGAGGCTATTTTGAGTAATACATAGAAACAACAATTTCTGGAAATCAACAGTAGTTAAAGGTTCATTTAATGCCTTAATAAAAGAAAGAAGGAATTGTTGCCTTTTATAGACCGGTTTAACCAGTCTTCGGGATATTAAATTCACCGAAATCCTCCCAAATTTTGGTTTCTGAATAGTTTTTTGAAATTTATATTAAAATGGTGAGAAAGTCTATAACGCGCATTATGTCGTAACGTAACGGATAATTAAGTTATAGATGAGTTTACGCAGAACTCTGTTTCAAATACCGTAAAATCCATATTATTTAATTTTTTTTCACCGAGTTCCTGTCAATAATATACGGGTCAATTATTAATTCATTATTGTCTGAATATCCATCTATGATTCGGTTTACTATCATTTCTACTGCGTTTCTGCCTATCTCGTCATAATTGTTTGCGACTGCGGTGATTTTTGGCGGCAGCCAGGTAGAGTAGGTATTGTCGTATCCTATAACAGAAATATCATCGGGAACCTTGATTTTTTTTTCGTAAAGGTACTGCATTATTCCCACAACAAGCATATCAGAGCTGCAATAAATGGCAGTCGGTTTTGGACGGGCGTTAAAAACATCGGCAGCGGCCGCGTAGCCATATTCCATCAGGTAATTTTTTGCATGGAATATATATTTGGGAGACAGCTCTCCAAAAGCATTTTTGATTGCTTGCGCATATCCTTCGTATCTTTCCAGCTCCGGGCCGCCTGTCGGCAAAGGTCCGACGTATGCAATTCGTTTATGTCCGTATTTTATCAGCATATCGGTAGCGTCAAAAGATCCCTTAAAAGAGTTTAGTAATATAATGTCTGCGTTTGTTATATTTTCTTTTTTTAGATTCCCGGTTCTCTCAATAAAAACAAGAGGTATTTTATAATTTGCCAGAATTTCAAAGTTTATATTGGACGGAAGGGAAGTTAAAATTATTCCTTCTACCATACTGCCCATAAGATCCTTTACCTCAGCGTTAATGTTTTCGTCACTGGTGTAACAAAATTTTGTAAAAATACTGTATTTTAATCTTCTGGCGTTTTCCTCTATATTGCGCGCGATTAGTGAATAAAACGGATTCAGAATTGATACCGGCATAATATGACCAAGTGTCATTGTATGCTCTTTTCTTAATCCCTGGGCAAGTTTATTGGGTGTATAATTTAACTCTTCTATTGCCTGTTCGATTTTTTCCCGGTTGATTTTTGAAATGTAGCCGCTGTTGTTAATGGCTCTGGCAACCGTAGAATTTGAGAGATTTGTTTTTTTGGCTATGTCTTCAATGGTAGTTCTTTTCACATTTTTTCTTTTTTATGGCAACGATGCCATTTTTATTATAAACTTCCTTTTAAATTTGTCAATGCCTGTAAACTACCGGACAGCCATAAAAAATATTACAATTTTTTTAGAATTTTATGCGGAATTTTCTTGACATTAATGATTGTCTGATATTATTATGATGAATAAATGTGGCAACGTCACCACATTATCAACTTAAAAAAGGGAGAATTTTTTATGAGAAAACAAATGAACGGAATGATGCCTGTTTTGGGGCTTCTTGTATTTTTTTTAATCGGGGCGCCGTTTGTATTTGCAGGCGGGCAGCAGGGCGTGCAGCAAACCGCTGTTTCCGATTCCGCGGCCAATGTTAACGCGCCCAATGTATTTCCAATCTGCAAGTCGCCTATCACTTTAAACCTTGGCATCCCGCAGAATTCCAGCCCGGTGGAAAATTATGACACCAATTATTACACCCTGCTGCTGGAAGAGAAGGGTAATCTAAAGTTAAACTTTGATATTTATCCCAACGGCAGTCCCGGTACAGAAAAACTCATGGTAATGATTGCCGGAGGAGGAGTTCTGCCGGAGGTACTTGTCGGCTTTAATTTTTCTGAAGAAACCATGCTGCAGCTTGGTACAGAAGGTGTGGCAATACCGTTAAATAGCTATTACGACAAATGGGCCTACGAAATCCCCAGGCAGCTTGAAAAAGTTTCCAATAAAGATATGTGGAACTGGCTGCATTCTGCCGACGGCAACATTTATTATGTACCGTACATTCAGGAATCAATCGGCGAATTTTATTCGCTGCGCGGCTGGATGAATCAGCAGTGGCTTGCCAACCTGGGTCTGAACATGCCCACGACAACCGATGAATTCCGGACAGTGCTGGAAGCATTCCGCGACAAGGATCCAAACAAGAACGGCATTAAGGATGAAATCCCTTCCGCCGGCAATACCGATCAGCGCGGCAGGATTTATGATTTCCTTATTAACGCATTTATTTATAATGATACCAGGGACAGGCTCACCGTAGATAACAGCGGCAAAGTCGATGTTATTTACAACAAACCCGCGTACAGGGACGCGCTGCGTTACATTAACGGCTTAATGAATGACGGCTTAATGCTGGATACTATCTTTACAATAAACGGAGGTCAGCTCCGCAGTGTTATCGAGCAAAAAGATGTTTCTACTGTCGGATTCTTTTGCGCCGGTTTAGCGGGCGCGCTTGCTCCCAACAATGTTATGCGTTATGAATACACTCCGATGACACCGTTAAAGGGGCCGCAGGGAGTACAATGGACTCCCTATATGCCCATGGGCCCGAGCACCAGATGGGTAATTACCAAAGATTGTAAAAATCCGGAGGCGGCCTTCCGGTTGGGTGATTATCAGTGCGGCGAATACGCATCTACATGGGCGCGGTACGGACGCCCGGACATTGATCACCGTTTGGCCAGGCCCGGCGAAAAATCCAGTGTCGAAGGTTTCACTCCGACTGTCGCCGAGATCCTGCCCTGGGGCTCCTCACAAAATTCCCACTGGTATACAAGCGGTCCCAGTATTCTTTTCCTTGGTCTGACTGACGGCCAGGTAGCTTCGGATAATCCGCTGAACAATGAACTTTGGGTTTCCAAAGCCGTTCCCCTGTACAGGGACAAAGCTCCTCCGCAGGCAAACAGGGTGGACAGAACATTGTTTACACCCCAGGAATCTGATCAGATTATGGACCTTAGAAACACCATCAACGGCTATGTTAATGAAAACCTGGCCGCTTTTGTAATGGGTCAGAAAAGCATAGAAAGGGACTGGGACAGTTATGTTGCCGAATTAAACAGAATCGGACTGTCGCGTTATCTTGATCTTACCCAATCCGGGTATGATCGCGCTATAGGAAAAAAATAGTTTTAATTAGTGTCTGTCCATAATGTGTACACATTATGGACAGACTACCTTAAATATCGCATTTTTACAGCCTTTAGGCGAAAAAATGCAAGGTCTGTCTACAAAGTAACCGACTTTGTAGACAGACACTAATTAAGAGCCTGTAAATCAAATAAACCGGCGATCATAAAAAGCGGTATTGAACATAGATTGTCTTTAATACCAAAATTTTTGAGCGTTGTGCGTACAGCGTGCGCCGGTTTATACAGGCTGTTATAGATTTCCAGACTTTTAGATTTCTTGTTAATTCCGGATTTAACTTCGATTGGAATGATTTCATTCCGCCATTGTATAATAAAATCCACTTCGCTTTTCCCTTCGTCACGGGCCCAGTAATATATGGGTAATTTTGCGGCTAATCTGGATTCCAGTGTCTTTAATTCCTGCAGAACAAACTGCTCCGCGATGGCGCCCTTGAATTCCTTATATACTTGCGGGTCAGGTTCATAAAAAGTTTGTATATCAAGACCTGCGGCCGCCGATAAAAGCCCTGTATCAAGCATGTATATTTTAAAAGCGTCTCTGTCGGCGTATCCGGCCAGCGGGAGCTTTGGCGTATTAACTCTGTCTATTTTATGGACCAGACCTGTATTGACCAGCCAGTCGAGGGCGTTTTCATAAGAGGCCGCGCGTGCACCGGTGCGGATTTCGCTGTACATGAATTTCTTTTTTTCTTTGGAAAGATGCAGCGGAATACTGTCCCAGAGCATGCGGACTTTAGGAATATCTGTCCCTTTTATATGTTTGGTAAAATCATTTTTATAATTATCTAGAATTTTTTCCTGAACCTTGCGGGCCTCGTGCAGATTGCCTGATTCTATAAATGCGTTAACTGCCTCAGGCATTCCGCCAATATACATATATTCTTTGAGTTTTTTCTCCGCGGTAACGGAGGTAATTCCCGCATTTGACAAATCATTTTTTTTTAAACTTTCCAGCAGTAGTGAATTTCCGGTTGCCTCAAGAAATTCATAAAAAGAAAGAGGACGCAGCGTAATTGTATTTACCTGGCCAACCGGAAACTTCCCTCCTGCTATTCCCAAAAAGCTCCCGGCGGTCGCGACATGGTATTGGGGAGCCTGTTCATTAAAATATTTTAATGAATCTTTAGCACGCTGGCATTCCTGGATTTCGTCCATTATTATCAGAGTTTCCTGCGGGATGATTTTTTTGCCAAAATGGTCCTCCAGCCCGGTGATTATATAAGAGGGGGAAATATTCTCCGCGAAATATTTATGTATGGCCGCTTCTGAGTCAAAATTAAGGTATAAGGTTTCTTTATATTCACTCCTGCCGAATTCTTTTAACAGCCATGTTTTGCCTACCTGTCTTGCGCCGTACATTAACAGCGGTTTACGGCGTGATGAATTTTTCCATTTTATTAGATCGTTATAAATTTCACGTTTCATACAGGAAATTATTGATCAAATCTACATTATTTGCAAGCAAAAAATACCAAAACCTACATTTTTAGCAAGCAAATATTGTAAAAATGGACATTTTTAGCAAGCAAAAAATGACTTAAATGACACTATTCCTTGATACTGCCCAGCATGACTCCCCTGGCAAAGTATTTCTGTAAAAACGGATAAATAAACAGTACAGGCACTGTCGCCACAATAATTGTCGCGTATTTGATAGTCTCCGATATGGCCTCCTGGTCATTGCTGTCTATCATTTCCAGGGCCGAGTTTTGCAGCAGGATCTCGCGCAGGATTACCTGCAGCGGGAACAGCTCGCGCTTGCGCAGAATTACGCTTGCCCAGAACCAGGCGTTCCAGATGCCGATTCCGTAGTAGAGGATCATTACCGCAAGAATCGCCTGTGAGAGCGGTATTACTATGCGGAAAAGTATCTGGATGTGGCCGGCCCCGTCTATGTAAGCCGCCTCTGTCAGTGATTCCGGTATTTGCTGGAACGATGTCCGCAAAATTATCATGTTATAAACACTGATCATCCCCGGAATTATAAGGCCCCAGAGGTTATTGGTCAGGCCCAGATCCCGCAGGTTGAGGTATGCCGGGATCATGCCGCCGGAGAAGAACATTGTAAACGTAATTGCCATCATTATGGGTTTTTTGAAAAACACGTTTTTGCGGGAAAGGAAGTAAGCGGCGATGGATGTCATAAGAAGTGCCAATAAAACCCCGGCTATCAGCACAAAAAGGGTGTTCCTGTACCCCAGGGCAACCATGGGGTTTTTAAGGACCTTATCGTAAGCCGCCAGGCTAAAGCCTGTAGGCGCCAAAAGGAGGCCGGAATGCTGCATGAGCAGTGAATTGTTGCTGAAGGAAGCCACAAGTACATAAAACATCGGGTAAAAAGTGGCAAAAGCGATAAGGATCAGGAGCAGATAGTTGAAGATCATAAAGATGTTTTCGCCCTGGGTGTGTTTGGCGTTTGAAAATTTCATATTTTACCCCTCTTACCAAAGGCTCGTTTCTGAAACTTTGCGGCTTACCATGTTGGCCATAACCAGCAGGAAGAAGTTTATCGCCGAGTTAAACAGGCCTATTGCGGTGGAGTAACTCCAGTTTTGTTCCAGCAGCCCGACCCTGTAAACGTAGGTTGAAATTATATCGGCTGTCTCGTAAGTGGCCGGATTATACAGCAGAAGGGTTTTTTCGTAGCCGACGCTGAGCAGCTGCCCGACCCTAAGTATTAACAAAATAATTATTGTCGGAGTGATTGAAGGGATTGTAATGGCAAAAAGCTGCCTGATTTTGCCGGCGCCGTCTATCATCGCGGCTTCGTAAAGTTGCGGATCTATGGCCGAAAGCGCCGAAAGATAGATAATCGTGCCCCAGCCTATTCCCTGCCAGATATCCGAAGTTATATAAATCGGCCGGTAAAGACCCGGCTGCTGGAGCAGGGGGAAACGCTGGCCGCCAAAAAACAGGATTATATCGTTAAAGAGTCCGGTGGAAAGGGAAAAATCCGTGATCATTCCACAGATTACGATCATGGAGATAAAATGGGGCAGGTATGTAATTGTTTGAATGGTCCTTTTGAATACTGAATGGCGCACTTCATTAAGGAGCAGGGCCAGAATTATTGGGGCCGGGAACCCGAACAGCAGGCCGTAAAAGCTTATAAGGAAAGTATTCCTGACCAGCCTAAAGAAGTAGGGGCTGTTGAAAAACCGGATAAAATTTACAAAACCTACCCAGGGGCTGCGGGAGAAACCCCTGCCCGGTGAAAAATCCTTAAAAGCGATTAACGCCCCGTACATTGGTTTGTAGGAGAACAGTAAAAAATAAATAACTACCGGGACAGCCAGAATATACAGGGACCAGTTCCGCTGCATATCTTTTTTAAGGGTTTTTGATAATTGGGCCATGGACCTCTCCGTAATCAAGCAGGCTATTAGCAAGTATAAGCTTATTTTTAATCTATACACAAGTTTCATTAATTGTCAAATTAAATAATTTAACATAAAATCCGCCATTAGAATTGACAAATCAGCCAATGGGATACTAAAATAATGCAGACTTGTGTCTAAATATTTTTTTGGAGGATAGGATGAAGAAACTTATTCTTTGCTTATTGGTATTATTGCTCGGCGCCGGATTGTTATTCGCTTCCGGAGCAGCCGCAGCCGGACCAACGGGGGGGGGGGGCGACTGCCACACCGGTTGGTTCGTATCCGATTCAGACTGATGTAACATTACGTTATTGGTTAGCATTAAACACAAATGTATCGCCCAATTATCCAAATCTTGGAGACACTCCTTTTGCCAAAGCGCTGCAGCAGCAGACAGGAGTTAAAATCAGTTTTGAACATCCGGCAACCGGACAGACTGACGCCGCGTTAAGCCTGCTTCTCGCTTCCCTTGATGACATGCCCGACATTATCGAATACAACTGGGTAACTCTGGTCGGCGGCCCCGAGAAGGCAATCAGCGACGGTTCCATAACCAGACTGAACGACGCCATAACCAAATGGGCGCCCAATCTTACAGCTTATCTCAAAGCCAATCCTCAGTACGACAGGATGGTCAAATCTGATGATGGCAGTTATTATGTATTTCCCTTTATCAGGGGCGGAGATAAACTGCTTTATTCCCAGGGCCTTATGATCCGCCAGGACTGGCTCAATGACCTTGGGCTCCAGCCGCCTCAAACCATTCAGGATTGGCATGATGTACTTGTTGCCTTTAGGGACAAGAAAAACTGCCCGGCGCCGTTTACCCAGGCCTGGAGCAACAGACAGCGCATGTTCATGCCCGGCTTTGGCTTCCTTAACGGCATGTACATCGACGCAGCCAGCAAGAAAGTCGCTTTTGGCCAGATCCAGCCCGGTTACAGGCAGTGGATTGAAACCATGGCAAAGTGGTACCAGGAAGGCCTCATTGACAAAGATATAATGACACTGACCACCGCCCAGCAGAACCAGAAGATGACTGTAGGTACTTCCGGCGCGACAGTAGCGTCAGTAGGAAGCGGCATCGGCACCTGGACACCGGCCGCCCTGCCCAATACTCCCAATTACAAGATTTTGGCTGTACAGTACCCTGTTCTGGTACCGGGCAGCAAGCTCGTATATACCATCCCGAATATACCATATAACGGCCAGGATTCCGCGGCGATCAGCGGTACAACCAAGAATCTGGAAATCGCAACCCGTTTCCTCGATTACGGTTATACCCAGGCCGGCCACATGCTTTATAACTTTGGCATTTTGGGCGAATCATACAACATGGTTAACGGTAAAGCGATTTATACACCCGACCTGATGGCCGGCGGCCCCAATAAATGGCCCCTGTCCCAGTCAATGAGCGCTTATGTACGGTCAACCGGAGCCGGCCCCTTTATCCAGAATGAAGGTTACATTGAACAGTACTACGCCATGCCAGAACAGGCTCAGGCCCTTATCAATTATATGCTCCCCGGTGCAGATCAATTAGTACTGCCGTCGGTTACACCCACACAGGCAGAAAGCCGCGAATACGCGACCATAATGCAGGAAATCAACACCTACATTGATGAACAAACCGCACGCTGGCTCCTTGGAACCGACCCGGTTAACGACGCCACCTGGAACAATTACATCAGCACAATCCAGAAGATGAACATTAACAGGGCTGTCGAAATTCAGAACGCCGCTCTTGATCGCTACAACAAGCGGTAATTGGTATCTGTCCGTGAAGCCTTTTGCCTTGCGGACATAGTTTGTTTTTATTAACAATACAGTTTTTTGTTAAGGAACCCCGGCCTGGCCGGGGTTTTTTTGTTTACCTTTAATATCTAAAAATTCCAACTCCATGTACTTAATCAAGTACATGGAGTTGTACTCCACAAACTAAGCCAAGTACATGGAGTTATACTCCACGTACTTGATTGAAACCTATAAAACTTAGTTTGGGAGGTTAAATATTTATTTTCACGCTGACTGGCTTTATAGCGCCTTTTTCTACCGCGCCCTTAACCGGAGCGGCGTCTGCGGCGGTAACCGTATATGTACCTGTCAATAAAACACTTTTTCCTTCATTATTAACAGTTTCAAAAGCTGAGGAGGGCAGCTCTGCTTCCGCGTACACTGTTGCGCCGGCCTTAATGTGAACCCTGCAAAAACCCCTGAGCGAAGCCGCCGGCTCATTGCCGCCGGCCCCGTCCCTGCTTACATAAAACTGAACAATGGTTTCCGCGTCAATTTTGCCGGTGTTGGTTATTGCGGCTTTGACCCTGATTGCCTCTCCCGTTTTGATCTGGTTTGCAGATGCCTGCAGGGAATCGAACCTGAACGTTGTATACGACAGGCCGAACCCGAACGGATAAAGAGGTTCTTCCTTCATGTAACGGTAAGTTCGGCCTTTCATACTGTAATCTTCGTAGGGCGGGAGCTGGGCGGTGGATACCGGGAATGTGACCGGCAGTTTCCCTGACGGGCATGCGTCGCCAAAAATAATATTGGCTACGGCGGTCCCGCCTTCTTCGCCCGGGTACCAGGCAAACAGTATCGCGTCCGCGATGTCCGGCGGAAAGGCGATTGCGCTTCCGCCCGTAAGAACCAGAATGATCTTCTTGCCGGAGTTTTTAAGCCTGCGCAGGAACTTGAGCTGCCAGGGAGGCAGTTCTATGGTTTCCCTGTCGCCGTTGTCTTCTGAGGCGATGGCTTCTCCTTCTTCGCCTTCCATGGCTCCGTCCATGCCGTAGACCGCAATTACTACGTCAGCCTGGCCCAGACCGGGAACCGGCATGGCGCCGTCAGCTCCTGTTCCTTCGAATACCACATTGGAACGGTGATTGGCTTCGTACATAAGGGAGCCCTGGCGGTATTCGACCGAAATTGCCGGTTTGGTATTGATTTTCCCTGCAAGTCCTTCCAGTACGGTTACCAGCCTTGAGCTGATTCCGTAATAATTTCCAAGCAGGGTATGCGCGTTTGCTGCTGCTGGACCGACTACAAGTATGGTTTTTCCGGAATCGTCCAGGGGCAGCAGGTTATTTTCATTCTTTAAAAGAACAATGGATTTTTGAGCGGCTTCCATGGCCAGGGCCCGGTGTTCGGCGCTGTTGATGACTTCGCTGCCCAGTTTGTCGTATTTAGCCCAGGCAGGATTGCCGGCATCAAACATCCCCAGTTTAAACCGGGTGCGTAAAACCCTTGTCAGTGCGGTGTCAATGGCTTCCTGTGTTACCAGGCCTTTTTTGAAGGAGGTGGTCAGATACGGAAATGTACAGCCGCAGTTAAGGTCGCAGCCGGCGTTAAGCGCCATGGCCGCCGATTCTTCCGGAGTTTTGCAAACCTTGTGGTTCTCGTGGAAATCCCTGATTGCCCAGCAGTCTGAAACAAAGTGGCCTTTGAATCCCCATTTCCCGCGGAGCAGTTCCTTTATTAATAAACTGCTGGCGCAGCAGGGTTCGCCGTAGAGGCTGTTGTATGCGCCCATAAACGATTCAACGCCGTTTTCCGCCAGTTTTTTAAAAGCCGGCAGGTAAGTTTCGAACAGGTCCTTTTTGGATACGTCCGCGTCAAAAACGTGGCGCAATTTTTCCGGCCCCGAATGTACGGCGTAGTGTTTTGCGCAGGCCGCTGTCTTGAGATGTTCGGGATCTTCGCCCTGCAGTCCTTTGACAAAGGCGACTCCGATGCGTCCTGTTAAATACGGATCTTCCCCGTAGGTTTCCTGGCCGCGCCCCCAGCGGGGATCCCGGAAAATGTTGATGTTGGGCGTCCAGAAGGTAAGGCCGTAATACTGGCTGCGGTTTCCTTTTTTTACAGCCTCGTTGTACTTTGCCCGGGCCTCGTCAGAAATCGCATCCGCGACCTTGTGTACCAAATCCTCATCGAAAGTTGCCGCCAGCCCAATTGCCTGTGGGAAAACCGTTGCCAGTCCTGCGCGGGCTACGCCGTGCAGACATTCATTCCACCAGTTGTATTTTGGAATACCCAAACGTTCAATTGCCGGACTGTCATATAATAACTGGGAAACTTTTTCTTCCAGTGTCATTTTTGAAATAAGGTCTTTAATGCGATCTTCACTTGTCATGCAGGTTCTCCTTCTGATTGACAGATTATAAAGTAAAAATGAGAAAGGAGAAAGTAGAAATGGGAAAGTAGTAAGTAAGTAGAAAGTAGTAAGTAGTAAGTAGAGTGGGGAGTAGGGATTGGGGAGTAGGGAGTGGGGAGTGGGGAGTGGCGCAGAAATTTCCTAACTATTAACTTTTAACTTTTAACTTTTAACTGTTAACTATTCACTATTCACTTTTCATTTTTAACTGCTAACTGTTAACTTTTTTTTCACACTGGACTTTTTCCTCAAATTAAGTCATCTTACTGAAATATGCCGATTAAGATTCCAAGGGCGCTTCCTGCCTACAATACTCTGCGCGACGAGCGCGTTTTTGTTATGACCGAGGACCGGGCCGAGTCACAGGACATAAGGCCGCTTAAAGTAGCGATTGTAAACCTGATGCCTACCACATTGACCACAGAGATTCAGCTTTTGAGGCTGCTGGGCAATACCCCGCTGCAGGTCGATATTAGTTTTTTGCGCATGGGGAGCCACGAGTCCCGCAACGCGCCCCCGGGTCACCTGGAAAAATTTTACCAGAGCGCGCGGGAGGTAATGGAAAAGAAAGAACGTTTTGACGGCCTTATCATTACGGGAGCACCGGTTGAGACTCTGCCTTTTGAGCAAGTTGATTATTGGGACGAGCTGGCTTCGGTTATTGATTATTCGTTAAAAAATACCTGGTCCACCCTGCACATCTGCTGGGGCGCCCAGGCCGGCCTTTACCGGCGCTACGGCGTACAAAAATATCTGCTTCCAAAAAAACTTTTTGGGGTTTTTTCCCACAAGATAAACGAAATCCATTCGCCGCTGTTCCGGGGCTTTGATGACGAGTTTCTTGCGCCGCAGTCACGGCATACTTCGGTGGACCTTGAAGCTGCCGCAAGGGAACCGGCTCTTACAATTCAGTCTGAAACTCCGGAAGGCGGATTATTTATTGCCACAGCCAGGGAAGGCCGCGAAGTTTATGTGACCGGTCATCTTGAGTACGACGCCCTTACGCTGGACAGCGAGTACCGCAGGGACCTGGGCAAGGGGCTGCCCATAGACATTCCTGCAAACTATTATCCGGGAAATGATCCGACACGGGCGCCCCTGGTAAGATGGCGGGCCCACGCGCACCTGTTTTTTTCCAACTGGCTAAACTACGTGTACCAGGAGACTCCCTACAATCTGGATGAATTGCAGCAATCCTGATCAGGCAGCAGTCCTAAAATTGCCGCAGTCCTGATCAGGTAGCGATGCCGAGCTCCTTTACTTTTTTGTTGCCGTCATCGCGCAGCATGTACTTCTGAATTTTACCGCTGGCAGTCATCGGGAAATTTTCAACAAAGAAAACATACCTGGGTATTTTGAAGCGGCTGATTTTTCCCCTGCAAAAATCCCTTATATCTTCTTCCGAGATCGCCGCGTCGTTTTGACGGATAATAAAAGCGCCGACTTCTTCGCCGTATTTTACGCTGCTTATGCCGACTACCTGAACATCCTTGACGCCAGGCATTGTATATAAAAAGTCTTCGATCTCTTTGGGGTAAACATTTTCGCCGCCCCTGATTATCATGTCCTTGATGCGTCCGGTTACCCTAAAACAGCCGTTTGCTTCCCTGATGCCCAGATCGCCTGAATGGAGCCAGCCGTCTTTGTCTATGCACTGGGCTGTCGCGTCCGGCATTTTGTAATAACCTTTCATCGTATTGTAGCCGCGGCAGCAGAATTCTCCGTGCACGCCGGCCGCACATTCGCTGCCGTCTTCGCCCCGGATTGTTACTTCCACGCCGGGAAGCTGCCGGCCTACTGTTTCGACCTTGACTTCAAGGCTGTCGTCAAACCGTGTCTGCGTCATTACCGGAGAAGACTCGGTAAGGCCGTAGCAGATGGTCATTTCTTTTGCGTACATTAAATCAATTACCTGCCGCATTGTTTCGATGGGGCAGGGAGATCCGGCCATTATGCCTGTGCGCAGTGTTTTGAGATCAAACATTTTGAACATCGGGTGGTTAAGTTCCGCGATGAACATAGTCGGTACTCCGTAAAGGGAAGTACACTTCGCCTTTTGAACCGTAGCGAGTACCAGGAGGGGATCGAACCATTCGACAATGGCGGCCGTTGATCCGTGGGTAAGAATGGCCATCATCCCAAGGGTGAGGCCGAAGCAGTGGAAAAGGGGCACAGGCAGGCAGACAATATCTTTTTCGGTAAGGCGCTGGTTGTCGCCTATTCCCAGTCCGTTGTTAAGGATGTTCCGGTGGGTGAGCATTACGCCTTTTGGGAAACCGGTTGTGCCGCTTGTGTACTGCATATTTACAATGTCGTTGCGGTCCAGTGATGCTTCGATTTCCCTGTATTCTTTTTCATCGCTGTACTGGCCCAAAAGCAGAATCTCGTTGAACGAGTACATTCCCCGCTGTTTTTGCTGGCCAATGTAGATGACGTTTTTGAGGAAGGGGAATTTTTCCGATTTTAACGCGCCGCGGGCGCATGTACGGAGTTCAGGCACCAGTTCGTAGACAATTGAAACATAGTCGGCGTCCCGCCATCCGTCAATTACGCAAAGACAGGCACAGTCCGATTGTTTGAGCAGATACTCAAGTTCGCTGATCCTGTAGCTTGTATTTATTGTGACCAAAACCATGCCGGCCCTGGCGCAGGCAAAAAGCACAGTGTTCCAGTCAGGGACATTGGTCGCCCAGATTCCAACGTGGTCGCCCTTCTTGAGGCCCATTGCCAAAAAGCCCTTTGCCAAATCATCGACACGTTTGTCAAATTCGGCGTAGGTAAAACGAAGATCCCTGTCCGCGTAAACCAAAAAATCGTGATCCGGCTGTTTTTGCGCGTTTTCCCGCAGAACCTGTCCGAGGGTTTTTTCCAAAAATTCCATGAGTTATCCTTTGCTTGGCGGCAAGGACGCCGCTGTAAAATTGTTTTAGTTGGAGTTTTACTTTAGGTAAAACTCCGCGCTTAAAATCCGCATGGATGCGGATTTTAAGCCTTATACCGGTGTGTAGATTACCGCGAGAATTTGTACAGGTTTGCTGTCTGCAGATATTACCCTGTGCGGAACAATGGAATCGTAGTAAATTGAATCTCCGGGGGCCAGGGTATTGCGCTCTGTACCGTAATCCACGGCAAGGTTTCCCGACAGCACGTAAATAAATTCTTCGCCCTCGTGGGTGGATTTTTTTTGCTCGGCTGTAGGATTGATATCAACGATAAAAGGTTCCATGTGGCGGCTGTTCTTGTCCGCAGCAAGAGATTTGAAACTAAGGCCGTCGTGCTCCGGGTTGGATTTTTCCGAACTTAGTCCGGTAAAAAATCTGGCTGTCTGCGCTGCAGAACCGGCGCGTGTAATTACCGGTCCAAGTTCTTCGCGGTCGTCAAGAAGCGTTCCAAGGCGTACGCCAAGGGCCCTGGCAATCTGCACAAGGGGCGCGAGGTCGGGAATATGGCCGCCCTCTTCAATACGTTTGATCAAGTCCAGGGGGACTCCGCTTCGCTCAGCAAGTGTTTCACTGGTAACTGAATACGTCTTGCATAATTCCTTAATCCGTTCTCCGGGATTGTGTTTGGTACTCATACGCATCTTATAACATTTTTGATAAATCAATACAATAAGCCATATTATTTAAGTCATATTATTTATTAAGGAGTTAAAGCCGATATGCTAAAAATTACCTTTTTGGGCGCCGGAAGTACGATATTTGCCCGCAATGTTCTGGGAGACAGTATGTGTTCGGAGGCTCTGCGCGACTGCGAGATTGCCCTTTACGACATTGACGCGCAGCGGTTAAAGGAAAGCGAAAAAATTCTGTCCGCGATAAACAAGGGCAAGGGAAACCACGCCAAAATCAAGGGCTTTGTGGGCCTGGAAAATCTTGAAAAAGCGCTGGAAGGGGCTAATTTT
>WQZG01000010.1 GCA_009780855.1 Treponema sp. | reverse complement strand
GAATTCGTTCCGCAGGGATGTTCAGGAATTACTCGACCAGCAGCAATAGTTTAATACACTCCCGGAGGGTTTTGGGCACAAATGAAATACAATGGTATCGAAAAGAAAAAGGCTCTCTGGGGGTGGATATTTGTTATCCCTGCTGTTTTGTTGTTCTTATTATTCTCTTTATATCCGATGGTGGATGCCTTTAGGAATACTTTTTACAACATCAGGCTGCTATCGTTAAGAAAGCCGCAGTTTGTAGGTTTACAGAATTATTTCCTGGTATTGTCATCAAGGAGTTTCCAGAATTCAATAATCGCGACTCTTATTTTTACACTGGAAGCATTTATTCCGTTAACAGTAATGGCCCTGATTTTTGGCCTTGTAATTGTGACACGCAAGAGAGGGCACAAGATTCTGCAGCTTTTGTTTTACGCCCCTGCTGTTTTTTCCTCGGTCGTTGCAGCTCTTGTCTGGATGCTGCTCTTTGACCCGCGCGGTATAGCTAACAGTCTTGTTAACTTTATTATGATGAGCCCTGGTATTGATCATAACTGGCTTACGGATACGGGAATGTTAAGAATGTCGACCGCGGCAATTTATATCTGGAATCACCTGGGCTATTTTGCGATTATTTTTGTAACCGGAATCGCCAAAATACCGGAGTCTGCCCTGGAAGCCGCGACAATCGACGGCGCCACAGCTTTCCAGACTATCCGCAAAATTATACTTCCCCTGCTGCAGCCGACAACCGTAATGGTTACCATAGTCGCACTGCTTAACTGCCTGCGGTCGTTTTCCACCCAATACCTTTTTGTGCAGAGGGGAGCACCTTATGATCCGATTAATGTTATTACGTTAAATATTTACAACACCGCAATCCGGGATTTAAACATAAGCAGGGCATGCGTAATGAGTGTAATGCTCTTTCTGGTAATGATGGCTTTGACCATAGTCAGGCTGCGCAGTTCCGAAAGGGACAGCATAAGTTATTAAACATAAGTTATTAATGGGGAAATCAAATGCTGCGCAATAATTCATTAACAAACCGTCTGACCAACACAGTCATCAATATTTTTACCGGTGTCTTTCTGCTTGTGCTGTTTCTTCCGCTGTTATTTATGATTACCGCGTCGTTTATGCCGGCCCGCGAAATTTTTACGATGCCTTACCGCTGGATTCCGCAAACCCTTCATTTAAAAAATTATTTTAACGCGGTTGCGGGCAATGACCGGGAGTTTATGTTTATCCGCAACTCGCTCAACTCGGTTTATGTCGCCCTGCTTACGGCCCTGTTCGCCGTTTTGGTCGCGGCTGCGGCAGGTTACGGACTGTCCAAATTCAGATTCCGCGGACGCAATTTTGTTTTTTATTTAATCATGGGCAGGATGATGATTCCCTTTGAAGCGATAATGATCCCGATGTACATTACCGCAGTAAAACTTGGTATGCAGAATACCTATACCGGAATGATTCTGCCGTTTGTTTTGAACACCTTTGCCATTTTCCAGCTCCGCCAATACCTGATGACCTTCCCCGACGACATGCTTGACGCAGGCCGAATCGACGGCCTTGGCGAGCTTGGCATCTTCTTCAGACTTGTTTTTAAAAACAGCGCGCCTGCCATCGCGACCGCGGCCATTCTGAGTTTCCGCGGCCAGTGGGACAATCTTTTGTGGCCGCTGCTTATCGCCCAAAAACCGACCATGAAAACCATTCCGGCCTATATTGTAAAATTTACAGAAGAAAAATATTCTGATGAAGGCGCGATGATGGCGGTCGCGGTTCTGGCAAGTATTCCAATCATTGCCCTGTTCGTCACACTCTCCCGCTATTTCCTGGGCGGAAGTGCCATGTACTCGGCAGGTAAAGAATAAAGAGGTATACAATGATTAAATGCTGTATATTTGACATGGGCGGAGTAATGGTCCGTGATTACCAGATATGGCCGCAGCTGCTGCCTTTCCTTGGTTTGACCGGTAAATCTTTTGCCGATTGTGAAAGAAACCTGATTGAAACCGTGCAAAGCCACAGCAGGGGTGAAATTACC
Source organism: Treponema sp. (assembly GCA_009780855.1). GTDB lineage: Bacteria > Spirochaetota > Spirochaetia > Treponematales > Breznakiellaceae > WQZG01. The sequence goes on along the minus strand of WQZG01000010.1, from coordinate 65,238 downwards.
GAAAATGATTTTTGGGCTATTTATCCCGGCATTACCTGCAGGCAGATCCCGGCTCATGACGAATCAGAAACGCTTTTCGCAAAATTTTTCAATCCTAAAATGGATGAGCCGACGCTTCAAACAGTACAGGAACTAAAGTCCGGCGGTATGCGCACTGTCTGCGGTACCAATGTTATAGAAGCGCATTATAAAATCCACACCGCCCTAAAGCAGTATGCCGTATTCGATAAGGTCTACGCTTCCCATCTCATTGGATTGGCCAAACCCGACCCTGCTTTCTATAAATATATTTTAATAGCCGAGGGCATAGAACCCAATGATACCTTTTTTACCGATGACTCTGCCGCCAACGTAGAATCCGCCTTGAGTCTTGGCATGAATGCGTATCTGTATACTGACGCCGAAGCCCTGAGCCGGCAATTACAGTTTCTTGGATTAATTAAAAAAAAATTACCCAGAATCAAACTGATCAAAACCAGAAAATTGTTTATTAAGGTTCCCAATAAAGATAAAGAGTATAACAGGGATGCCGAAAAACTCTTGAGTTAATAACAGCCAGTAACTGCTGATGATTTTTTGTTTTATATATGAATATATATTATTAGGGAATTAAAAAAATGTATTTTGGTATTGACGGAGGCGGCACCTATTCGCGGATAGCTGTAACAGACAGGGATGGAAATGTTGTGGCCGGGGCAGAGGCCGGTAGCACCAATATTTATTCTGTAACAAGGGACGAAGTATTGGCCAATCTTGGTAAACTCCTTGATGGTGCGGTAAAAACGGCCGGCATTAAAAAAAGTGATTTAAAGGCAGGCTGTCTGGGCAGCGCGGGTCTTGGGAGGGAAGGCGAACAGATGCTGTTCAGGGGATTTTTCGATACACTGCTCGGCAGTGAATTCCCTGTCAAACTTTGTTCGGACGCGGAGATTTTGCTTTGCGGCGGTCTGCGCGGCCTTGAAGGTTACTGCCTTATTTCCGGCACCGGGTCCGCGGCCTTTGGCAGATCCGCAGACGGCCGGCTGGTGCGCGCCGGCGGCCACGGTTATTTGCTTGGCGATGAAGGCTCCGCTTCCTGGATCGGCCGTACTGCGATTGCCCGCGTCCTGCGCAGTCTTGAGGGGCGGGACATTTCTACACAGATGCTTCCGCAGATACTGAAGACAACCAGACTGGATAACAGCGGCGATCTAATCCAATATGTGCATCATGACGCTGACAAGGCCAGAATCGCGGCTCTGGCGCCCGCGGTTACATCCGCCGCCGAAGCAGGAGATCCGCTTGCCCTGGATATACTCCATACCGGAGCGCGTGAGCTGGCTCTGCTGGTCTGCAGCGTTGTCAAACAGTCGCCGTGGATTAACCGCCGGGAGTTGGTTATTGCAGGCGGTGTGATCGAACATAACGGGATAATCGCCGGCGGATTAAGGGAAATCCTGTCGCGCGAATTACCCGGATTAAAAGTCTCGCCGCCTGCAGGGACAGCTCTTGAAGGCGCCTGCATCCTAGCGCGGAGCTTGTGATATTTTAACCGTTTACTGCAGTTTTGAAATTAAATCATCAGCCCTTTCTTTGAAACGATCCGGATTCAGATCCGCGGCATTCTGCAGCCAGGTGATCGCATCGGAATTCCTGCCGGCCGAGGCGGCGTTTATGCCCAGAGCGTAATTTACCAGAGCTTCGTCAGCGCCGTATTCCATGCTAAGTTTGTAAAAATCTTCCGCCATGTCGAATTCCTGGTCTTCATAATAAATTAATCCCAGGTAATAATACGGCGCGTAATTTGCCGGCCGCAGATCAATGGCGGACATGAATGCCATTTCCGCGTTCATCAGGTTTTTTGCATCGTAATAATAACGGCCGGCATCCATCAGTTCGTTAAAGGTCCGGCGCGAATCCAGGTATGCAAAAAAATCCCTGTCCAGTTGATCCATATCTGTCCACATGGAAAAACGATCCAAAACAGCGGTGCTGTTTTCGCCGGCCGCAGCGATGGGGGAGAGGACCATAAACGATTCGGTCAGGGTCCGGAAGTAGTCCCCGGAGTTCAACAAAAAAGAAACCAGGGCCCAGGAACAAATCTGGAAATCCTGGGAAAAAAATCCTGCTGTTGTGCTTGATGCGGAGGATTCATTGTAGACGATCGTGTCACGCAGCATTATATCTTTGGGATGCAGGATTTTATCACCAAGGCCCTTTAATGTTTCAAGCCAGGTTAAATTTTCTTCGTATTTTAAAGTTTCGGTTACGGGATCGAATTTGATGCTGTTGAAATAAATGGCAAAACCTTCCCGCATCCAGGATGGCGGATTTCTGATATAGCCCCTTAAAAACTGAATAAACGACTGGTAGGCGACCATGCTTGCTTCTTCCGGGCTTCCGCGCAGCACCACAAGCTCCCGTCTCTCGCTCTGGTTATAATGAAGGTATACGGCTCCGGGTCTGGTAGTTCCCAGTCTGGCTTTGACATAATCATCATAGGCAGCGCTGTCAATAAAAACCCTGACCCTCAGCGGCGCGGCCAGAGCGCCGAATCTAAAGAGCTGATTGAATACTTCAAAACGAAGTTCAAGTTCTTTCCCGAGCGATGGCAGGCCGTTTTCCGCGCCTTCCATTGCGTACAATTCATAATGATCGGTTTTATAAAACTGGGCATAATCGGTCTGGGCCGCAAGACCGGCTGCCGGTATAATTGCCATGATAACAAAAACCAAAATAATATTTTTTTTGCATGCCTTCATACGCAACTCCTATTGAATTATTTTATCAATGATAATATTTACTTCTTCAATTAAAATGCTCGTGTAACGTTCTATATTTTCAATTATATATTGCTGAAGATCATGGATGTTTCCGCTTAGCTGGGTCGCATACGGCACATCAATGGTAATGACCAGTCGGTAACCCTGGCCGCTGTCCCGCACTATCATTTTTTTTATCCGGATGTCCGGGTTCTTCTCTGCTACGCAGTGAATCACCATCTGGCTCAGCGCGGCCTCGGATATTTCAACCTTCCCGCGTTTGGAATATTCCGGCCTTACTACGGATTTTTCGTGGGTTCTTGGGACCGGGCCGATCCCGTTTGGTTTTCTTTTAAAAATTTTTATGGCATTGTAAAAAATCAGCGGGTAGTTTCTTTTTATTTCTATTGAAGGTACGGGAATTACATGTTTGCCTTCAATGCGTCTTGTCCGTATTGCTTTTTCGATTTCTTCCTGGGTTGATATATCTTCGATTTTAATTATTTTTGACGGCTGCGGCAGCTGGAGTCTTGCGGCTATCTTGTTTACCATTTTTTCTGAAGTTCCCAGTATAAGGATTTTTCTGGTTTTTTCGCCCTGGAGTTTGCGCGCTACTTCATCCCTGTGGGCCTTCTGATCAAAAAGCGCTACCTTGACTGCGGCCATAAATGTTTTTTCTTTTTTGGCGGACTGACCGGCTATAATACGGTTGCCCTGGATTAAGAGTCCGTCATCAATGATCAGATCAATTCCGTATTTCTGGGCGACAAGTTTGGCCCTGAAACTTTTTCCTGTACCGCTTTCGCCGACCAGAGCGTAGACTTTAATTCTTTTGAGTAAAAACAGAAAATCCAGGAGCATAAGCAATTATAATTGTATTGCCCTGTTGCCGCAATCCGTGTAAAATTCGGCGCAAATGGAATCTGTAACCTTGGCCATAGGCGGCATGACCTGTGCGGCATGTTCTGCCAGGATAGAAAAAGCTCTTGGTAAAACCAATGGAATTATAAAAGCGTCTGTGAACCTTGCTACAGAAAAAGCGACAATCCAATACGATCCGGTTATTATCAGGGTCTCAGGAATCAGGGAATGTATTGTGCGGACCGGCTACAAACCGCTTGAACTTGCAACATCCAGTTATTTTTCCAAATCCTCGGAAGAAGACAGGCTCCGCAGAGTAAAAGATTTTAAAACACTCAGGTTAAAATTTATTATCGCCGCCGCCTTTGGCCTGCCGCTTCTTTATATTGCCATGGTCCCGATGATAAAAACAGTTAATCTTCCTTTTTCCAGCGGCCTGTCCACCCTTATGACGGATGCTCCTCTTGCCTACGCGGTAATGGAAATAATTCTTGTGCTTCCGGTTATCGGAGCGGGATTTTTATTTTATGTTAAAGGATTTAAGAACCTGGCACAGTTGAGTCCTTCGATGGATTCATTGGTAGCGCTGGGTACTTCGGCGGCTGTTATCTTCAGTATTTACAATGTTTTTGAAATTATGAGAGGCAATCACGCCGCGGTCCATTCACTATATTTTGAAACAGCCGGTATCATTATCGCTTTTATTTTGCTTGGCAAGACACTGGAAATTTTTACCAAGGGCCGCACCGGCGAGGCCATTAAAAAACTAATGAACCTTGCGCCAAAAACCGCTATCCTGGTTACAATTGATAATAACAGGACTGCTGAACGGGAAGTTCCTGCTGAAGAAATAGTCTCCGGCGATTTTCTCGCTATAAAACCGGGAGCGCGAATTCCTGTTGACGGAACAGTGACCGAAGGTTCAAGTTCTGTGGACGAGTCCATGCTCTCTGGCGAAAGTATTCCTGTTGATAAAAAGGAAGGGGATCCTGTTTACGCCGCGACTGTTAATGCCAACGGCCATTTAATTATCAGGGCCGAAAAAACCGGCGGCGAAACCGCGCTGGCACGCATCATCGCCCTGGTGGAAGAAGCCCAGGGATCAAAAGCTCCGATTGCCAGGCTGGCCGATGTCGTCTCCGGGTACTTTGTTCCAATTGTCTGCGCCGCGGCTTTTGCTGCAGGAGCGGCCTGGTTCTTCGCAGGCGCAGCCGGTATAGCGGTTATGCCGGACGGTAAAAGCCCGCTTGAGTTTTCGCTTACGATTTTGATCTCGGTATTGGTAATCGCCTGTCCCTGCGCCCTGGGACTTGCCACTCCCACTGCCATAATGGCCGGGACAGGCAAGGGAGCGGGAGCAGGCATATTGTTTAAAAGCGGGGAAGCCCTGGAAACCTGCTGCCGGATTGATACCATGGTACTGGACAAGACAGGCACTATTACCGAGGGGAAGCCGCAGGTTACAGACATTATTCATGAAAATCCTGAATATTTTTTACAGGCAGTTGCCGCTGCAGAGAAGAAGTCCGAACATCCTGTAGCTTCCGCGATTGTAAAGGAGGCGCAAAAACGCGGCCTTGATTTACCGTCTGCCGCTGAATTTATGGCATTTCCCGGCCTTGGCATTGAAGCAACCGTCCTTCTTGATCCTCCGGTAAAAGTTATTGCCGGCAGCCGGAAATTTATAGAAGACAGGAATATCACAATCAATGAATATATAAAAATCAATGGAGGCTGTATATCAGACACAACGGATAAATCAATTCCGGATAAACTTGCTGAAGAAGGCAAGACCCTGATCTACGCGTCAATCAATAAAAAACCCGCCGGTATAATCGCTGCTGCGGACGTGTTAAAACCAACCAGTAATAACGCTGTTAAAAAATTGTATGAAGCCGGAATTGATCTTGTTATGATCACTGGTGACAATCAAAAGACCGCCGCCGCCATTGCCAAAGAAGCCGGCATTAAAAAATTTTTGGCGGATGTATTACCCGGAGAAAAGGCCGGCGAAATAAAAAAACTACAGACCATCGCTGATTCCGGGAAGAATCATGGCAGGATTGTAGCCATGACAGGCGACGGCATCAACGACGCGCCGGCTTTGGCGCAGGCGGATATCGGCATTGCCATTGGCAGCGGCGCCGATGTCGCCATTGAATCGGCTGATATTGTCCTTATGCACAGTGATTTATCTGATTTATCTGCCGCCATTTACTTAAGCAAAAGAACAATGCGTACCATCAAACAGAACCTCTTTTGGGCCTTTGGCTACAATATCCTGGGTATTCCTGTAGCCGCGGGTGTTCTTTATCTTTTTGGCGGCCCGCTGCTTAACCCGGTATTTGCCGCCGCCGCCATGAGCCTTAGTTCGGTATCGGTATTGGCCAACGCGCTCAGGTTAAAAACGATTAAATTATAACAATAATACTTGACATTCTAATTAATCCCTATGTATGATTTTCGGCCGCTGTAATGTATGATTTACGGCATTTTTAATGTCGAATTTTCGGCCGTTCCATTGTATGATTTTTGGTATTTTTATTGTTGAATTTTCGGCAGCGAAAAACCTGTTTTTTCCGGAGTGCATTATGTAAACTGGTGTTCATTTGCGGATTCCTGATTATCAGGTGATGATGAATCAGGAATCTGTAATCAACTATTTGCTGTTGCTTTTTGCCAGTTCTTCGGCAGTTTTCCACGGAAGCCGCGCCGCGCCTTTATAATTTTTTACCGGCAATAAATTGCCCTTTGCCATACGTGCTTTGGCAGCAGCGATAGCGTCCTTATACTGGGGCAGCCACTGTTCTTCCTCAATGAGCATCTCGTCAACGAGCTGCCAGACTTCAGGCGGGTTGAGTACCGCTCCTGTCAGCGGGTCCATTAACATTGCCTGACGCAGCAGGTTGTCGTCACCGTGAACCGCCGCTTCGACAGCGAGCTTCTGAACCCAGATGCTCTGCGAACAGATGGCAGCGCAGCCGAGGGGCAGATCGCCGACATGCGGTATACTGACGCCGTTACCGTCAACGTAACCGGGGACTTCGACAACGCAGTCGTCCGGCAGATTGGAGATGGAGCCGTTGTTGATTACATTGAAATGACCGCGGTAACGGCGGCCGGTTTCAAGGCCCTCGATAATATAGGAACCGTGTTCATTGCTGCGGTTCGAGGCTTCGTATTTTTCCGGCGGTTCCCGCAGCCAGCTGGGGAAGTCGGTCTCAAACCAGTTGCGGCGTTCGGAGCAGTGCCGCAGATATCCGCAGGTTTCACCGTTGATCCATGTATCCAGGGAGATCCAGTCTTTTATTTCTTCCGGCCGCTTGCGGTACCAGGAAAGATATTCGGAAAGATGGCCGTTCGATTCAGTAGAAAAATATCCAAAACGCTTGATTATATCTATGCGTACTTTCTCGGTTTTCATTATCTCGGGATTGCGCAGGAACGCATCATAAATTTTGTCCTTCAGTTCAACGCCTTTATGCTTGACAGAGATATACCAGGTCTGGTGGTTGATTCCCGCACAGATTATATCCAGTTCGTTCTGCGGCACACCAAGCACAGTTGCCAGCATTCCGTGTCCGCCCTGGACTCCGTGGCAGAGTCCGATTGTATTGACGCCAAAATACTTGTTGGCAGCCCATGTCATCATCGCGTTGGGATTCGCGTAATTGAGCATCAGCGCGCTGGGCTGTGAAACTTCCCTGATGTCTTTACAGAAGTCGCGGATGGCCGCGATCCCGCGCTGGCCATACATAATGCCGCCCGCACACAGCGTATCGCCGACGCACTGGTCGATGCCGTATTTAAGCGGTACTTCGACGTCTTTGGTAAATGCTTCCAGCATCCCGATCCGCACACAGTTGATTATATATTTGGCGTTTGTGAATGCTTCGCGCCGGTTTAATGTCTTGTGTATTTTTATTTTTACATTATTAGCGTCAAGGTCGCGCTGGCATAATTGTGTGACCATGTCCAGGTTGTTTTGATTAATGTCTGTAAAAGCAACTTCAATGTTCCTGAACTCGGGAACCGTCATCAGATCTGAAAATAGCTTTCTTGTAAAACCTATGCTGCCCGCTCCGATTACCGCAATTTTGAATGACATAATGTTCCTCCTTTTATTGTTAATCTTCTATTAATAATCTTCTTTATAACAAAAACCCGCTTTTTGCAAGCCGTTTCACAAGCATTTCATGTATTCCGGCAGCCTCCGATGAATATCGGGGATCAGCATAAACATTAACATATTCATTTGGATCTTTTTTCAAATCATACAGGATCCGGATATCTTCCCTTTCATTAAAATGAATTATGTATTTTAAATCCCCTGCCCGCAGCATAAAATTATGGTTCTTGTCATTGGTGTGTGGACGGCGTTTATGATCCGCGTCAAAATTCAGGCGTTCGCATATCGCCGTATCTTTTTTTAACCGGCTGCCTTCCAGGGCAGGTACGAGGCTTTCCCCGTCAATTCCCGCCGGTATTTTTTGTCCGCACAGCTCCAGAATTGTCGGCATCAGGTCAACCAGTTCAACCGGATTTTCATAATGTTTTCCTTTTCCGAACCCGGGCGCCGAAATTATCATGGGAACGCGTGCTACTTCATCATAGAATGCCCTTGTTGACTTCCAGAACATTCCGTGACCGCCTGCCATATCGCCGTGATCCGCAATAAAAATTACGGCGGTGTTTTCCGCAATGCCGCGTTCGCGCAATGCCGACAATAAACGCCCGATCTGATCGTCAATCAATTTTATTGCCGCATAGTAAGTGCGCAGGTTCTCCCGCAGATATACATTGCCGAAGTGCGCCGAAAAATCCCTGGACATATCATTGACATATGCTGCATCGCAGGGAAGCCCCGCGTCAGCGTGAATGTTCTGCAAGTTTACGTTCTCGTAATAGGGAGACGGAGCTGCATTTGGATCATGGGGCATGTTAAATGAACAGGTCAGCATAAACGGTTCGCTGATGTTTTTAATTGTTTCAACGCTTCTTGAACAGGTCCTGTAATCAAAGGTATCTTCGGCAGGCAGATCGAGCCGGCCGGCCTTTTTAATAAAGTCAATGAATCTGCGGTTTTGATCCCAATGGAAAGGAATATCCGCTGTGCATCTGGCGTATTCCGGATCTACAGTGACAGGAATCCTCCAGCCATACCATTCCATATATTTTTCCCTGGGGCCCTTTTCAACACGTTCAAATGTTTCCTTTATCTCGGCTGTATATTCATGATTCTCCGTGTACATCTCTTTATAGCAATCAAGCCTTGTTCCACAGATATGCCATTTGCCCCAGTGTACGGTATTGTAACCATTGTTGTTCAACAATCCTTCGGTAGTTGTATCGCGGCCGTCAATTCCTTCTTCGGTTGCTGGGCCGCCTACAATGGGGTAATCAACACGCATTACATTGGAAACAATTCCGTGCCTGTGCGGGTACAATCCGGTTATAATGGATGCCCTGGACGGAGAACAGATCGGTGTCTGACAATATGCCCCGCTGAACAAAACGCCGTTTTGGGCAAGCTTGTTTATGTTGGGAGTATCGGCATTTCCGCCGTAGGCTTCCAGAACCGAAGCGCAAAGCTGATCGCACATTATAAGAAGAATATTGGGACGGTCTTTATCTGGACGGTCTTTCATGAATGGCTCCTTTTGAGCTTAATTATTTTTTATGCGCTTCTAATATATAATTTCTATTTCTCTGGTTTTCCAGCGCCTGTACGGCAATCGCATCCGGATTGAATTGTTTAAGAACTGAACTTCTCAATTCGCCGATAATACCCGAATATTTATGGCTGGCAATCTGATTCTCCAGTTCCTCCGGATCATTTTCCAAATCAAAGAACATTTCCTCGAAGCCATGAACGCGGATATATTTATAATTACCGGCAACAGCCATAAAGCACGGGGCATGGACGCCTTCTCCCAGATATTCCGCAAATACGATCCGGCCGTCAGGAATTCCCTGCAGCCTTTTTATTTCCGATTTAGCCGCGGCTTCCGGAAGCAGAGAAATGCCCGGCAGTTCCTGCGGTACGGAAGTTCCTGCAAGGCTTGCGAATGTTGGGAACAAATCCAGCAGCGAAACTGTTTGCTTAACCCGGAGTCCGGCAGGAAAATGATCCGGGTATGAGAAAATCAGCGGCGTTCTTACCGAATATTCGTAAAAGCATCTTTTTTGAACCATCCCGCGGTGGCCAAGCATGTCTCCGTGATCGCTTGTAAAAACAATTATTGTATTTTTATCGAGCCCTTTGGCTTTTAACAATTTTATAATTTCACCTGCGTGACAATCCAGATCATAAACCATTCCGCAGTATGTTTCATAAAGCCACCGCAGATTGTCTGCAGCCATTATACGATCAAAATATTCAGGCTGGCTGTGGAAGTCGTTAAGCCATTTGTCCATAATACCGTAACGATCGTTCATATCGCTTGGAACTGACGGCAGTGTAAAATTATTTTCTCTGAACCGCTCCCTGATTTCCTTTGGCGCGTAAAACGGATTGTGCGGATGATGGTATGATACACAGCAGAAGAACGGCGGATCGTTATCATTTTTTTCCGAGAAAAACCTAATAGCTTCCTTGTGAATCGCGGCGTCCCTGTCCCAGTGATGGGTGTAGTTGTCCCAGGCTTTATCGTTTACGTAACTTGCAGCCATCCACGCGCCGCCGCCGGGATTGGGAGCCGAAGGCAAGGTCCAGTCGTACGGCGGCCGCAATGGGTTATATCCGGTTGAATAATCGGTTTCCATGGCCAGCCGCTGATCGAATCCGTGGTATTGATCATAACCGCCAAAGTGCATTTTGCCGATCAAAACGGTTTGGTAGCCGGCACGCTTGAAGGCGTGATTCAGTGTGGGGACTTCCGAAGAAAACGAACTTACATTATCATAAGCGCCGATTTCCGAGACATATCTGCCTGTCATCATCGAAGCGCGGGAAGGTGTACACAGCGGTGAATTGCAATATGCGCGATCGAAGATTACCCCGTTTTGCGCCAGAGCATCCAGATTGGGCGTTGCTCCTGCGGTACTGCCGTAAGAGCCCATCAATTGCGGGGCAAGGGAATCTGCCATTATCAGGACTACATTGGGTTTCATGTGTTTTTTATTTCCTAATACTCAACCAGATTTTTTTCTTCAGCCGGAACGTTAATGTCATCGGGAATAAACAAAGTTTTGATTTCATGTTTGCCGAATGACACATTTATTTGCCGGTCAAGCAGGGGAAGATCAATCTGTGTTTTTACCGGTGTGCCCGCAGTCTCATACGCCCGCAAAATGTAACCGCTGTTGTCTTCGGCGCGCTTGAATACGGTTACCGTAACATTGTCCGCTTCGGCTTTAATGCCGCTGTAAACAAGCGGAAGATTTCCGCTGTGATATGATTCGATGATCACCGCAGGTTCTGTATTACATTCAAGGGCGGTCTTTACAGTCTGCGCCGTGTCAGGAAGCCCGGTATGGGGGCGCAGCCAGTAACGGAATTCATGCACGCCCTGATCCATGTGCTCGGCCAGAACATCGCGTGAACTTATATCGCTCATGTTGGCGTTCTCCGCGAACAGCGGACTGCGTATAACAGTCAGGCGGAGTTCGCTGTCCATCACATCATAACCGTATTTGCTGTCGGTAATAACGGTCATTCCGTACGGATCGTCTTTGCTGTTTTTTCCGCTCAGGTCAACCCAATTCTGAGCCGGCATTTCGTCACCGTCACATTCCCGTTCGATGGTTCCGTATGGGATTTCAAAAACCGCTTTGGGCGCAGAAAGGGCAAGGGGAAATGACAGCTTGAGCATCTGGTTTTTCTGACGCCAGTCAACCCTTACCCTGACCTCAATTAAATCCGATCCAGCGTGTAACATAAAATCCTGACGGAGTTCCGATCTGTCATACGAACTTGTAATACGGATCCAGGCGCGGACCGGCCCCTGCTCAATCACCGAAACCGCGGCATTGCCGAATGCGCCGATTTCATTTCTGTAACTGTAAATATAATGCCCCCAGGTATCGGAGGTTCTTTCATCAATGACAACAGGAACGCAGGCCGCTTTTGAAAAAATATTGGTTCCGGTTCTTTTGTCGGTCAGGTAATTCAGGCTGCCGGTTTTTGGATCAAAGTCGATCGAATAAAAATCGTTTTCGACTGAATTTGGTCCGGAAGACCTGAGCGTATTTGTTTTTGCCGGACCGGTGTGCTCCTTCTGGAAAAGCCAAAAAACCCGGTATCCAAAAGCCGGAATCGTCCCCATAAAAAGCGTGTGGGTGCGGTCAAATTCATTGTTGTACTGGGAACCCCTGATTATCTGGACCGGCAGCATATTACCTCTGTCATCGCTGACCGAGTTAACGCCTACGGTACGGACCTGCACCGGCGCTGTGATTTTCCATGAATGGGGATTGAAAACAACCATCGGAATACCGCGATCGTCTTCTTCCCAAAGCCGCGGGTTCATGACCGGGTGGATTTTTTCCTTGCATTTTCTGGCCGGCCTGTCCCCTTCGGTATTTATATTCCACGAAATTTTTTGCAGAGCTGAATTAAGAACTTCACCGCCGATCGAAAGGGCTTCACCGTACCAGTCGATAATATCGTCGTAGGCTTCCTTGATCGAACAGCCGCATATTACATCGTGGAACTGATTAAATAACACCCGCTTCCAGGCCTGCCGCAATTGTCCGGCTGTATTTTTTTCCGCAGCAAGATCTGTTCTGCCAACCAGCAATGCTGAAATTGCAGACATAGTTTCTGCTGTAAGCAGGCGCTGTTCGGCTTTACGGTTAAGCAGCTTTACCTGAACATGCGCCGTATAGCAGCCCGGTGTTTCATGCTGAAAATCCCGGTTGGCAATAACGGGAAGTTTATAATCCTTTGAAACAACATCCTCGAAATAATTTTCCAAAGTGCTGAAGTCCAGCGCATCAGAACCCATCTTCTCCCTGCGTTTAATGATATTTTTTATATTTGTGATGGTTGGGCCGCCGCCGTGGTTTCCGACACCGTATAGACACATGAAATCATAATTTTTATTTTTCATGTATTCCAGACTTTGATCAATTTTTTCGTTAACTATATTTCCCTTGCCGTCTCCGTATCCGGTCGCCAGTCTGAATGTTGTTATCCGGCTGTTGTCGCTGCTTTCCCAGGTAAAAAGATACTCGCCGAATTCATCCGGCTTGCTGGCGCCGCGCATAAAAATGTAATAAGGCATGCCTGATTTTTTTAACAATTGCGGCAGCATCGCGTTTTGACCGAATGAATCCACATTGCCCGCGACTTTGGCCGTTCTGCCGAATTTTTCCATAAAATAACGCTGGCCGTAAAGGGCGTGGCGCGCGAACGATTCTCCGGACGGAATATTGAGATCCGGCTCCACCCACCATCCGCCTGTCAATTCCCATCTTCCTTCTTTTACGCGCTGTTTAATTTCTTCAAACATGGCGGGTTCATTTTGCTCAACCCATTCGTAATAGGCGGCGCTGGCAGAAGCAAAAATAAAATCATCGAATTCGTTCAGCCTGTCAAGCGCGGATCTGAATGTCGCCTTGATTTCCGCCGCTCCCTCGGACCAGCGCCAAAGCCAAACCGGATCAATGTGTGCGTTTCCGATCATGTATATTTTTAACCGGTCATTCATTTATAAACTCCGTGTTCTTTCCAGATACTGTGCATCAGTTCGTACCGCTGCAGCGGCATTCCCGGATATACCACATTCGATGTGGAGAAAATGTAGCCGTAACCGGGCATACCGTCGCGCAGGGATCGCAGTACATCCTGGCGCACTTCTTCATCGGTGCCGGTCTGCAGCAGGCCGCAATTAACGTTGCCCATCAGGCATAATTTATCGCCGTACAATTTTTTTACAGTTTTCAAATCAACGCCGCCCTGCGGATCGATAGACTGAAGTCCGTCAGTGCCGCTGGCAGCTATCTGATCAATAATGGGCATAATGTTCCCGTCAGTGTGTTTAATTGTGTAAAAACCCATGCTGTGATACGCATCAACCAGCTGCTTTAGATACGGAGCAACAAGAACACTGAAGATATCAGGCGGGAAAAAAGAATTGGTGTTGAAGCAGTAATCTGAGTTGAGATTGATGCCGTCAATAAGGCCTTCTGCCCTTAATTTGCGGATATCCTCAAGCCTCTGATCAACCTGGCGCTGCGCCTGTTCGCACATTTTTTCCGGTTCATCATACATGTGCGCCGAAAATTCAGTCATATCGCTGCCGTTTGGAATACCGTATGTAGCATCTCCCGGGATAATAATAAAATATTGGTCTCCGGAACGTTCGCGGATTATTTCAAACAGCCTGTGAATCGCATCATTGCTATCGCTTTGGCTTTCAACGGAAACATCAAAATTTACCGAAATTGCACTATAATCGTAGGTTCCGGCTGTCTCCAGATAAACATCGGCCACATACTGAAGCTGCATCTCTTTTTCCCTTACGCTCATCTGGCCCCATTTATGCAGATTAATATAACGCGGATGAATTTTGCCGAACTTTTCCATTGTTAAAAAAAACTGAAATTCAAAATGCGGCACATGGCCTTTTATCGGCTGATGCTTGAGAGCTCTGATGATTTTTTCTTTGCCAGTCATTGTCTCCTCTCCATAAATAAATTAACCGTAATGCCTTACCGTTTCAATCAGAGCCTTGAGATTTTCGTAAGGCACATCTTCCTGAATTACCTGAGAAGGACATGTTATGTATCCGCCGTTTCTGGACATTAATTTAATAACCTGTTCAGTTTCCCTGATTACATCATGCGGCGTACCGTAGGGCAGGGTCTTTTGGGTAGAAATTCCTCCCCAATATGTCAATTTACTGCCGTAAGTTTCTTTTAATAAATTTAAATCCATACATTCAGACTGGACAGGATTTAAAATATCAACTCCCATTTCGATCAGATTAGGAATTATACGCAGTATGCAGCCGCATGAATGGATAATAATATGTTTTCCTGCAGCTTTGATAATGGCGTATTCCCTTTCTTCGCCGGGCATGATCAATTCATTCCAGGTTTGCGGCGACATAATCAGATCATTCTGGGTGCCCCAGTCGCTTCCCAATAATACAGCATCTATGTATTTATTTTTAACAATTTTGGGGAGTATTTCCATATTCAAATCAATGATGAAAGTTAAAAATTTTTTTGCGAACTCCGGTGAATTCCCCATGTCTGCCAAAAAATTTTCGATACCCCTTATAAAATTGGCCTTTTCAAAATGACTGCCGTAAATTAACGATACAATATATGTTTGATATTTTTCCGCAATCCATTTTGTATGTTCATTATATTCCTCGAAATTTTCTGCGGTATCTTCGCGTATTATTGCGGGCATTACATCCGGTGTACTTTCGGGATCTTTATATATTGGGCTTGTATTTTTATAATCCCATTGCCACCAATGCGCGGGGATTAAAGTCATATAATTGCCGATTGAAAAATTGATTGCTTCTTTATAATTAATATTACCCTGTTTTAGATCGTCCTGAACTTCTTTATTATTAAAGTCTTGCAGCAATTTATTCCCGTAAAGGTTTATGGCCTTTTCTGAAATTTGTATGCAGTACGGTACTTTGTCGCCTTCGCGGTGCTTTATTGTGCTTAAAACATATTCGCGTTTGGTCATTTGTAAAACTATCCCGCTGCTGTAATCTCTGTCATCTGGTGACATTCGAATTCCGGTATGACATATTCAATTTCGTATTTTGAATCTTTTAGATTGCATGTAAATTCAAGCGGGATATTCTGCGGTACGAGTTTTACGCTCTTTGCAGGTTTATCTATTAATATTCGCATTTTGATATTGTAAATTGGTAAGCTGTCTTCGATGACGCCTATATCGCCGCGTTTCACCGGAGCCCCGTATAGTACATGGTTCACATAACGGTTTTCTTTTTTCTGATAAGTCAGCGCGACAGTACCTTGTACCGGCAGTGATGTACGCAGTGTTTTTTGATCGCCCAAAAGAAGATCCAGCGCGTGCAATACAACAAGTTTGGAAATCATCGAACCTTTTTCTGCATATTCACTGAATATTTTCCATGCTATGTAAATTCCGTCTTTGCCCTGAACCATTCCCGGCCCGGCTTTCAGCCTGCTGCTTACGGTGTGGAAATGCGCACTGAAATGAAAGGCATCGCGGTTGAAAAACGGATTCTCGCGGTATGCAAGTTCCTTACCGTCAGTGAGCTTTATTTTTTGGCCCTGCAGATACATAACAAAAGCCGCATCTTCAAAACAGGGCAGCTCAAACAGCGGATGTATATAATCCGGCGTATATTCATTGTCACCGAGAATTTCAGCGCCGAAATCAAGCGCATAACCGCTATCAGGAGTTTGTCCGGAATAGCCTGAGGCCAGCAGTTTGCCGCCGCCTGCCAGAAAATCATGCAGTTTTTTTTCGAGTTGACTGTTGACTGTGACATAGTCAGGCATTACGATTAACTTATACGGAGAAAAATCTGCCCATTGATCGATCATGTCAAATAAATATTTGCCTTCAGTCATTATTTTAAATGCGCCTATATCGGCTTTTGCAGTATATTTATCCTTAAGTTTTTTCGGGAGTTCACCGCAATTGTAAATTGCATCCGCAGACAGAATTGCGGCATCAGCCAGGTGAACGGCATCGCGGCACCATGCTTCCTTGCGTTCAATTTCTGCGTATGCGCTGCCAATCAGGGTGTATGTTGCCCTGTCCAAATCTGCGTACGGATGAAGCTGATCACCAACACTGCAGCGCGCTCCGTACACAAGGTGCCGCGCCGTTTCATACCTTAGAGTGTTGGGATGCTTGTATCCGCCGTTATCGCCCCATACAAAATGAAACTTCCCGGTAATTCCGGCATATTGCTTGCCCAGTGTACGTACATACGATGCGGACATTGGAAAACCGTCATATCCAAAATAGCCTGTAGCAATTGTCTCCAGGTCCAGATGAGTGTCAGATGCGATCCCATCGCGCCTGCCGCACGCTATATGGCCGTTGTTATGGTAAACAGGCAATCCAGGCCTTATTTTTTCAATTATTTTATCTACCTTGTCAGCATAATTTGCGAATATTTTTCTGCCATACAATCTGACGGCTTCATCATCACGTGGATCAATTCCTTCAGCAATGAGACTCCTTATACAATTTTGGCAGTAACAAAATTTTTCACCAGCAATATCCAGCCACAGACCGTCTGCGTCATATAAACGCAGTACTTCTTCGATCTGTGCTATGATGATTTCCAAATATGGTGAATTGAGGCAGAGCTCGTGGTAGATCGGTGAAAAAAAATCTTTCCCGCGGTGGTGGGGGATGCTCTCATCTTTATTGCGCCGCAGCCATTCAGGATGCATTCGCGTTAATTTTTCGTCAAACCCGACAGAAAGATAAACCGGTGTTTTTACGTTTATCTCATGCGCGGCTTCAATTTGCGCGCCGAGTAAATCAAAATCCAGATGCGGGTGCATTTGGTTTGCTTTTGACGGATGGTAGGCCCAGCCGTGATGGCACTTGGAATATAAAACTATTGAATCCACATGTCCGAGTTTAAGCATTTCCTGGAACTGGTCCCTGCTGAACTTTGAACCGATCCCTTCGATTAATTCTGATGTGTGAAAATCCAGATGAATCTGTCTGTATCTTAAATCATCCATTGTCTATCGCTTTCCCAGTTTTTCGTAAACTTCATTGTAATATAACGCATTCTCAACCGGAGTGTTGGGTGAAATATGATTGCCTACCGCCATAAAAAAGCCCGGATATTTTTTGCCTATATCCATGCAGCGTTTTACCTCATTATATATATCCTGCTTTGAACCGAACATAAGTACCCGCGTATCGGCATTGCCGATGAACGAATGTGTACGGCCGTATTTTTCCGCTATATACGCCATATCTGTTGAGGGTTCCATTACAAAACCCATAAACCCTGTTTTCGCTATATCATCAATAAATACCGAATAATTACCGTCAGAAGTATACAACACGACTTTTTTGGCATCCAGCAGCGGTGCGATATATTTTTTGTAATTCGGGAAAATATATTCCCTGTACCAGGCAGGATTTGCAAACGGCCCGGCGCTCCAGACTATATCATCATGAACCATTATACATTCAGCCGTTGAATCAGCCATGGCGTTAAAATACGGCTGCAGCCATTGAGCATACCTGTTTGTCAGTTCACCAAAACGTACGGGATCTGTACCCATCGCTTCAAGCAGCAAATCCCAGCCAAAGAGGAAAAGCAATCCGGATATAATTGTGCCGTATGTGCCTGTCATGTTAACAGCGTCAGGATAATCGGCGCAGCTTTCTTCATAATGTTTTGAAAACATTTCCGCCATTTCTGAATGGCTCATGTTCTTTAATTTTTCCAATGGCTGGAAATTATAGACTTCTTCCAAATCGCCGGAAAAAGTGGAATGTTTGTCATTTCTGAAGTCTGAACCGTTATTCGCAAAAGTCGCGTGTCCCATACTGGTGCCAATACCGTTTAAGTATAGCCTGCCTATCAGTGTTCTCCAGATAAGATCATAATTCCATTTTCTCATTGCCTCATATGTAACTTTTTTTAGCAGTTCCGGCGGGCTGTCCGCGTTTACCTGTGTCCCGGTAATTTCACTTATCAACGCATGGTGATAATTCAATGAAAATTCCATACGAGGTACGCGATTCGGCATTTCCAGCTTTAAGGCAGCCCAGCCGTCTTTGTACGACATTATTTTCCAAACGACCTGTTTACCGCGGTCTGGTAAATTTGTGTATAGGTATCGCTCCCGTATGTTTTAAGCTTTGCCAGATAATCGTTCCACTGCGCGTCAGTTACGCCATTCATTATGAAACTGGTAAAAGAACTTGCAACATATTTAAATAAATCTACCCGGATTCCTGACATTGTGTTATTTTCATCCGATGTAAATTTCACCGATGGTACATTATCTATCGCGTATGGTTTTACCAGATTCTCGTAATTGATTGACTGCATTTCCTGCTGCGGAACACGGACATTTTTCGTGTTATAACTTGGCAGCCAGAACCAGACACAATAATTTACAGGGTTATACTGTAAATTCGTATTTATTTTATCTGAATAAATCATGCCGAACTTTGTTTTTTCCGGATTCATATAATCCCAGAACAGCCCCTGGGGACCGAGTCTTAAATTGTTTGCATGCGCGTCGTTATCGCAGCTGTAATCAACCCAGCGCATTGAGATCTCCGGATGCTTGTTTATATTGGTTATCATGAAACGTCCTGTGTTTTCAATCGGGAATGAAATATACTTGCGCCATATCGGGGCTGCGCCGCTTGGCCCAATAAGCGGGGCTATGGGCTGGAATCTTAGTGCATTGTATTCTTCCATTGTTGTATCGGTTCTGCCGCCCAAATCTACAATGAAATCCGCCATATGGCTTACTGTAGCGCCCCTGCTTAAATCAGATCTTGTTTTGGCTTGCATTTGTTCTATGGTTTGGGAGAATGATTCCGGATCAATCAGGCCTTCTTTATACAGCCTGTTGAAATACCTTAGCCCTTCAAGATAGCCAGGCTGGGACGGAGCGAAAATAACTGTATTGTTCTGCCACATTAAATATCTGTCATCATAGACAACGCCGAAAGATCCGAATAGATTATTTGCGCCCTGCTGCAGATGCGGTAATCCCGCAGGAGTATATTGCGTAAAAGTAAACGGCGCTACATCCGGATGCAGGGTCTTGAAAGCCTTAAGTACATTATAAAAATCTTCTGTGGTTTTTGGCATTGACAGACCTGTCTGCTTTAGCCAATCAGTGTTTATCCAGATATAGTTACCGCCGTTTTCACCGATGTTTGCCATTGGCAAAGCATAAATATGACCGTCAGGATATGTCATGGCAGGTCTTAATGCCGGCAGTTCTTTAAAGGCTTTTGTTATATTATACCCATAAGCGTCGATATAGGGTTCCAGCGGAACAAGAATTCCCTGTTCGCCGTATTCCTGGACAACGTTGTCGGCAATAGGCCAGCTGTAAAATGCGTCCGGTAAATCGGAACTCGCCAGCATCAGTCTTGTTTTTTCTGCCCAGGCAGATTCTTCAATTTCGATCCAGTTCATATGGACATTGGTAATTTTCTCCAGATCCTGGATTACCTGCATGTCCGCCCAGCCATTTCTAAAATTAGCCGGCCTGCAGGCTACAAAATTCAGAGTAACTTTTTCTTTTGCCAAAACATCGCCTGTCGGATTAAAAAGAGGATCTGCTCCTATTTTAGCAGGCGCAGCTGCCGTATTGGCCTGTCCGCCTCCGCCTGCGAAACACGGAGTTAAAAGCATTACTGTTAGTAAAATTGTCAGGGTAATAAAAACGTCTTTCTTTTTCATTTTATTCCTCCTGGAAGAAAAATAACTAAAATCACTATTTGGGTAAACTTTTTCTAATTGCTTTATAATAACATCCATTTATCTATTTGTCAACGATTTTTTATAAAATTTTTTATAAATTAATCAATTTAATCAGTATATTCTATAAAAATAGAAAACTTTACCCAAATTTTTATCCTTTGATTGAACCAATCATGACTCCCTTTACAAAATACTTCTGTAAAAACGGGTACACGACCAAAACCGGGAAAGAAGCCAGTACAATCAGTCCGTATTTGATCGTTTCCGCGTACTGCAGTCTTATTTCCACTTCTTCCGGACTGGCGCCCGATTCCATGTTAATGTTCTGGTTCATTACAAGGATATTCCGCAAAAATAACTGCAGCGGGTACAGGGTGCGTTTGGACAGGTAGATCAGGGCGTTAAAAAAATTGTTCCAGTGGGCCTGACCGTAATATAACGCAAGTACGGCAACCAGAGCACTGGATAGGGGTAAAACAATTTTTATAAAAAATTTGAAATTGCCGCATCCGTCCATAAAAGCGGATTCCAACAGTTCCTGGGGTATGGTCATCTGGAAAAATGTTCTGGCAATTATCAGGTTGTATACGCTCATGGCCGCAATTACTATCAGTACATACGGCGTATTATACAGGCCAATTTTGTTAACAAGAATATATGTCGGTATTAGTCCCCCGCTGAAATACATGGTAAAAACAAAGAAGGCCATAAAAATTCCGCGGCCCTTTAAATCTTTTCTGGAAAGTGAATAACCTGCAAGAAGCGTTACAGTAAGATTAAGCAGTGTTCCAAAGAATGTATAGAGAATCGTATTCCGGTAACCGATCCAGATGTCGCTGCCCTGCAGAATCAGAATATAACCCTGCCAGCTAAAATCAACTGGTCTGAATCTGACCTCGCCTGCGTTAACAGCCTGTGCGCTGCTTACCGACGAAATCAATACTACATACAGCGGATATATTATTACAATTAATACAAGTATCAATAAAAATGTGTTTACAATATCAAATGCCAGGTCTGATCCGGTCTGCTTAATTCTTTTCATTTTATCTCCATATTTCCCGGGCTGTACCTTTTAATCAATGTCTGTACATAATGTAGACACATTATGTACAGACTACCTTGAATTACCAAAGACTTGATTCGGTGACTTTTTTTGCAATCCTGTTTGCAAAAACAAGAAACGCCAAATTGATAACATTATTAAACAGGCCGACTGCGGCAGCATACCCGTACTGTATGTTGAGCAGGCCTACTTTATAAACATAAGTAGCAATAACTTCAGAGCTGTTGATGTTCATGGGGTTCTGCAGCAGGTAAGTCATTTCAAAACCGACATTCATTATCTGGCCAATTCTCAATATTAAAAGAATTATTATTGTTGGTTGAATTGAAGGAAGGTCGATATGCCAAATTCTCTGCAGTTTTGTAGCGCCGTCAGAAATAGCGGCCTCGTGCAATTCCTGGCTCACACCGGAAAGGGCGGCGATATAAATTATGGATCCCCATCCGGCGTTCTGCCATACATTTGCCAGAACATAAATAGTTTTAAATAAATTTGGCTGTGCCAAAAAAAATACAGAGTCCAATCCGAATGATTTTCTGAAGGAATTTAACACACCGGCATTTGGTGATAACAACAGATATAGCAGGCCGGCGATTACAACAGTTGATATAAAAAAGGGCGCATACGATACAGTCTGAATTGTTTTCTTGAGCGAAAGCGGCCTTATGTAGTTGAGCATCAGCGCCAGAATTATCGGAACCGGAAAACCAACAATAAGGGAGTACAGGCTTATACCTACAGTGTTCCCCAAAATATTCCATATATCAGGCGAAGAAAGAAATTTCTGGAAATTTACCAGCCCGACCCACGGACTGCCCCATATCCCCCGTGCGGCTTTAAAATTTTTAAAGGCAATCTGCACCCCGTACATTGGTATGTAATTAAAAATGAAAATATATGCTACAGCCGGCAGCAGGAACAGATACAAAACATAGCTGTTCTTCATATACTGCAAAAATTTTTCAACAGAAGATTTATTTGATAATACCATTTTCAACTCCGGTTTTATGTTTTATTTTTGGGTATATTTTCCAAATAATAATACCTGAAAAACAATATGTCAACGAAAATATTAGGAATTTACAATAAAAAAGTCTATTGACATAATAATAATGCACAAATATAATGAAATTATTAATACTTTACCCAAATTTTGGAGGGATAATGAAGCAGAAAGAAATCGCCAAAATCCTGAATACCTCAATTTCAACGGTTTCGCGGGTATTGGGCCGCAGCGATACGCGTTCCATAAGCGACGAATTAAAGCAGCAGATCATTTCGCTGGCAATCCAGAACGGCATAAAAATAAAAACCAAAAAGTACGGTATATTGGTCGGCAGTTACCACGAGCAGATGGAAGAGCCGTTTTTCGCGGACATAATCCAGTACGCGGCCAACAGGTTCCACGAATTATCTTATTATAAATGCTTCCACAGCACCGCCCCCGAGATCGATAAAATGAACGAAGATGAAATGATAAACAATTACGGACACCTGGACGGGGTAATAATTATAGCCTCGACCCCCAAAAAGATCTTTGATCGGATAGCCAGGATCACGGACAATATCGTGCAGATAGGCGAAGTGTTCGCTTTCAATGAGTCAACAAAATTTTATCCGGATTTTTCTGATTTTCCCTATGATAACATTACGTTCGACAGTTACGGTATGTACATACAGTACGTCAAATACCTTGCGGGTCTTGGCAGGAAAAAAATAATTTTTATTTACAGCGTTAAAAAAGATGATGAGGATGTTTACAGGTACGCGAGGGTTGCCGGATATGTCAAAGGGCTGCAGGAATGCGGACTGGCAGGCAAAGAGCAGATATTTTTCGCCAATAACACGCGTTTTGACGGCGGTTATTACATAGCCAACGAAATATACGGCAAAGTAGATTTTGACGCTGTAATCTGCCACAACGATCAGATCGCGCTTGGCTTTATGGAACGGTTAAAAACTCTCGGCGCAAAAATTCCGGATGACGTTATGGTCATGGGTTATTATGATATAGCACAGGCGGCAGCGGCCCAGCCTCCGCTAACCACCGCGCGCATAGATTTTAAGACCATTGGTTATCTCAGTGCAGAAATTATTAACGCGCGCGTGGAAAAAATTATCAGCTCGCCTGTCTCGGTAAAGCTGGGCCTGGAATTTATCAGGCGGGGATCAACCGGAGAAGCGGGGTGACCCATAACCGGCTAAACTTTATTTGTATTTTTCCTTCATTTTCTCAAAGAACATTTTCGCCGCGGACTGGGCTGCTTCCTCGTCATCAGCTTCGCCGGTTTCGTAATTTTCAATCAGGTGCTGCGGGATTTCTGTTAAAAAAGGGGAGGGCTGCTGTTCGGTTACAGACTGCATCCGCTTGCGCCTGCGGCAGCTTGTGATGTACAGCTTGTCTCTGGCCCTGGTAATGGCGACATAAAAAAGCCGCCTTTCTTCTTCCAGTCTCTGCTGATAAGGACTGCCCGGCGCGGCGGGATCTGCATCCGCACTGTTACCGGCTGTATTACTGCCGGCCTTATCACCGTCTGCCGCATCGTCTTCCGCTTCGTCATCTTCAACTGCATCACCGTCCTGGAGACTTCGCTCGTGAGGAATAATCCCGCTCTCTGCGCCTGCGATAAAAACCACCGGGAATTCAAGGCCCTTGCTCGCGTGTATTGTCATCAGGTTTACTTTGCCCATGGACAAAGGGTCTGACGGGTCCGAAGCGTTGTCATCGCCGTCTGCCCTTGTCAAAAGGCTTATCCGGTTTAAGTAGGCGTAAAGGCCGGTCTCAAGGTTGTCCGGATTGTTTTCCCAGGTACGGATCATTTCTATTAAATAATTGATGTTACCGAATTTCCATTTTGCTTTTTTTTCGTCCTTGCTGAACTCGCTTACCAGGTAGCTCCAGTAATTGATGGTATCAACCATGCTGTTTACCCTTAATGAGAGATCTTTTTTCCCAATAATATCTTCGCGCAGGTTTTCTATCAGTTCTTTAAAACTTTCTATTTCTCCCTTGTTTTTTCCAAAGAGATTATCCTGGCCGTGGTCCCTGGCAAGGCTTAAACGCGACAGGCTGTCCCACAAACTGGACCGGTTTTTTTTGGCAATGTCAGACAGCATTGCGATTGATGTTTTTCCTATGCCCCTGCGCGGTGTGTTTATTATCCTCATTAAATTTACATCATCGTCGGGATTCGCTATTACGTGCAGATAGGAAAGTATATCCTTAATTTCCTTGCGTTCAAAAAAACTTGTTCCGCCGGAGACTTTGCAGGGAATGTTCTCCGCCAAAAAAGCTTCTTCGATACAGTCGATCTGGGAATTGGTTCTTACAAGTACGCCGAAGTTATCATATTTAAGGTTCTCTGTAAAACGCATTTCCTTAATCCTGGAGGCGATAAAGGCCGCTTCTTCGCTTTCGTTTTCCGGATAAAACAATTCGATGGGTTTGCCGCTTCCGCCGCCTGTCCACAGATGTTTTTCTTTTCGGTTTGTGTTGTTGGATATTACACCGTTGGCCGCCTCAAGGATCGTTGTGGTGGAACGGTAGTTCTGTTCCAGTTTTATTTCTGTTGTACCCGGGAAATCTTTTTCAAACCGTATAAGGTTTTCGTAGTTGGCCCCGCGCCATGAATAAATCGACTGATCATCATCGCCTACCACACAGATGTTTGAATTACCCATACCGGTGATTTCGGTTTTTCCGGCCTGCGCATCCTGCTGTGCTAAAAGTTTCATCAGTTTATATTGAATAAAACTTGTGTCCTGGAATTCGTCCACCATAATATAACGGTAACGGCTGCGGTATTTTTCGAGTATCTGCGGATTCTTTTCAAACAGTTCTATGGGAACTGTTAACAGATCGTCAAAGTCCAGGGCGTTGTATATTTTTAGACTGCGCTGATATTCGTCGTAGACAGGTTCCCATACATAATCGGCGATAATACCTGATGACCATGGGTCAGAAAAATCCGGAGCGCCCCATTCATACCTGCCGATTTTTATATTTGAAAACAATTGGCCCAGCGCGTAAAGATCAACGCCGTCCGATGTATGCTTAATATCGCGCAGACATTCCTTGATAAGCTCGGTTTTGTCTGTCTCATCATAAATGGAAAAATTTTTCCTGTAACCCAGTGTTTCAATTTCTTCCTTTAAAATTTTTACCCCAAATGCGTGAAAAGTGCTTACCGTAAGACTTTGAAGTTTCTTGCCGGTCAGTTCCTTTACGCGGGTTTCCATTTCCTTTGCGGCCTTGTTTGTAAATGTCAGTGCAAGGATCGCGGACTGCGGAATTCCCCTTTCCAGCATGTGGGCGATGCGGTAGGTTATAACCCGTGTTTTACCCGAACCCGCGCCTGCGATGATCAGGACCGGCCCTTCCAGGCTGGTTACAGCATTGTACTGCGGCTCGTTAAGGCTGTTTTTGAGGTTTAATCTGGGCATTGTTTTCTGTTAAATTATTCCGGAGCTGCCGCTGAACTTTGATACAGACTGTCTAAAATCCATTGGTTCCACACGGATTACGGTTATTATGCCGAATTTATCAAGGATCAGTTTTTGTATTCCTGTAATTATTTCGTGGCTGTTCTGAATCGAAAGATCCTGATTGAGTTTTATGTGCACTATCAATTCCTTGTGCGGATCATAATTATATATAATCCAGTGATGTATTTGAAAATCATCTTCATACAAATTTACTATTTCTTTTGTAATATTATCAATTAATTCCTGCGGAGGTTTTATGCCCATTATTTTTAAAATGGACATTCTGAGTATTAAAAAAGCCGTCCAGGCCATGACCAATGCAATTATCAGGCCCAGTACACTGTCTGTCCACCAGAACCGTTTCGCGAACAGAATGCCCGCAAGTATAACCGTTGAAGTAAGCGCGCCTGTCCTGTAACGCAGGCCTGTGTTTTTAAAACTTTTATTACCGGTAAGTTTTGCAGTGTAAAACGCGTATTGCGCCAGCAGTTCCTTTACAACTATCGAAATGATCGTTACCGTTATTGCCGCTGCGCCGAATACAGCATTCTTTCCTCCCAATAATCCAACGACCGAAATTTTTGCAAAATCAAATGCCAGAAACGCGATAAATACCGAGACTATTATCGATCCTATCTGCTCCCATCGCCTGTACCTGCTGTGATGCTCCCTGTCAGCTTTTTCTCCCGGCCCCCTGATTGTTACAGCAGTAATTACCTGTGTAATTGATTCTGAAAATGTATACCATGCGTCCGCAATCAGCGCAACAGACCCTGCTGCCAGACCTGCCCAAAGCTTGAGCGCGGACAACAGGGTATTTACAGCAATGGAAATTATGCTTTCTGCTGCGCCGTTTCTGAATTTTTCCATGTTATCTTTGCTGCCGGTTTTACACCCCGGTATATTTTTTTAATACTGAAGCAACCGCGCCCTTGCCTGCAATGAGTTCTTCAAAAAGACCAAGGACTTTCTCCGCAAGGCCTGCTTTGTAAAGATCCACACCAAAGATTTTTTCGTCTTTGAGTATAGGCTCAAGGATTTTGGCGAAGGGTCCTTTTTGTCCCAACTTTATACCGGATACAATCGGCGCCAGATCTGCCAGCCTGGGATCCGGGCTCGGCGTAAAAGCATTGCCGCTGTCATCGATGCCCATCAGGTACCTTATCCAGGCGGCCATTACCAGGGGGATAAGTTTGAGGTCATTAACGTTAAGCGTTTTACTGGCAAGATAGGCCTTGATCGTCTCGCCGTAGCGTACAGGAATTTTTTGCGAAGTGTCTGTCGCGATGCGCTGCGGAGTATCGGGCATAAAGGGATTGGGAAAACGGATTTTTATTACTTCATTGATAAATTTTTCCGGGGAAAGAATTCCGGGGTCTACCACAACAGGCAGACCTTCCTTATAACCTATGCCTTCAATTAATTTGACAAGGCCGGGGTTCTTTAATTCTTCGCTGATCCTTGTGTAGCCGAGAAGACAGCCAAAAACAGCCAGCGCTGTATGGAGAGGATTGAGGCAGGTGCAGACCTTCATTTTTTCGACCTTGTCCACGACTTCCCTCTGCGTAAACAGGACCCCGGCTTTTTCCAGGGGAAGTTTGCCGTTGGGGAAAACATCTTCCACTACCAGGTATTGGGCTTCTTCTGCATTTACAAAAGGCGCAACATAGGTGTTCTTTGCAGTCACAATGCCCTGTACATCCTGCATTCCGGCGGCGGCAAGCATATCCCTTACGCTGTCATCCGGCCGCGGAGTAATCTTGTCGATCATGGTCCAGGGAAAGGAGAGTTTATTTTTATCCCTGACATAAGCCAGGAAGCCTTTGTCAGCAAGGCCGTTATCTACCCAGGCCTTTGCGAAAGCGTCCATCGCGTCAAAGAGCTTGTCTCCGTTATGGGAGCAGTTGTCCATGCTGACCATGGTCAGGGGCAGGCTGCCGTGAACAAAACGCTGGAGGCACAGCGCCGCGATTTTTCCAAGGTAGCTTACCGGTGCTTTTGGGCCGGCCTTCATGTCTGCGGCAATATCGGAGAGCAGCGCGCCGTCTTTGCCGACAAGGCCGTAGCCTTTTTCTGTAATTGTAAAACTGGCCATTTTAAGCGAGGGATTGGTAAAAATTCCAGTCAGGGCAGAAATTTCCCTGTCAATTCTGTAAGCGGACGCAATGGATGCTATAACTTTTTTATCGGTAGTTCCGTCTGATTTTAATGTAACCATTACACATAAATTGTCAAAAGGCGCAAAGCACTTATCGATAATTTCCCCGTCGTATCCTTCCGCAACCACAATGCCGGTCTTTATAAGACCTTTTTCCAGAAGGTTCTGGGCCAATGCCGCTGGGAAAGCGCGGAAGATATTGCCGGCGCCAAAATGCACCCATTCCGGAGTTTTTTCTGTTGCTGCAATCATTGCTTCCCGGTCAAATTGCGGGACCCCGATGCCGGCCTTTTCCCACTGGGCCCTGTTTTTTATTTCCTGATTGGTTAAACGCATAATATACCTCTGTTTTTTTATTGCGGATTATTTTAAATAGTCTAACACAAAGAAAATAAATTTGATATACTTTTGGCAAGTTCATTTAAAGTAAGATAATAAAATTTTATTATAAGGAAGGACAGGATGAATAAAGTCAGAATGGGCGTTATTGGCATGGGAAACATGGGTTCAACCCATATTAAATCACTTATGGCCGGCAATGTACCGGATATGGAACTTACGGCTGTTGCCGACCGGAGCGAAACACGCAGAAAGTGGGGAGAGGAATTTTTACCCGCCGGGTTTCCGGTTTATAAAGATGGAATTGAGTTAATCAGAAGCGGGAAAGTGGACGCCGTACTCCTGGCAATTCCCCATTACCAACATCCTGTTCTTGGCATGGAAGCCATGAAGAATAACCTCCATGTTATGTGCGAAAAACCGGCCGGAGTTTATACCAAACAGGCCCGCGAAATGAACGAATTCGCGGCGGCCCATAAAAACCTGGTCTTTGGAATGATGTTCAACCAGCGGACCAATTGCGTTTTCCGCAAAATGCACGAGCTTGTACAGGGCGGCAGCCTCGGCGCGATCAAGAGGGTAAGCTGGATAATCACCGACTGGTACCGGACCCAGGCTTACTACGATTCCGGCGACTGGAGAGCGACCTGGGACGGGGAGGGCGGCGGCGTCCTGCTCAACCAGTGCCCGCATAACCTGGACTTGCTCCAGTGGATCTGCGGAATGCCAAGTAAGGTGCGCGCCTTCTGCCATAACGGGAAATGGCATAATATTGAAGTGGAAGACGATGTAACCGCATATCTGGAATACCCCAACGGCGCGACCGGTACTTTTATTACCACAACCGGTGATGCCCCCGGAACCAACCGTTTTGAAGTAACAATGGAAATGGGCAAACTGGTTACCGAAGGCACCAAGTCGCTAAAATTAACAAAACTGGAAGTCAGCGAGAGGGAATGGACAAAGACCTGCAAGGAAGGCTTTAAGCGGCCCCCCGAGCAGGGCACAATTGATGTTGAAACTGACGGCCAAAACGAGCAGCACAACGGCGTGTTAAAGGCTTTTGCCGGCAAAATTCTGCGCGGCACACCTCTTATTGCCGAGGGCAGGGAAGGTATCTACGGGCTTACCCTTTCCAATTCAATGCATCTTTCAAGCTGGCTGGACAAAACAATCAGCCTGCCCATAGACGAGGAACTTTTCCTTTCCGAACTCAATAAACGCCGGGCCGCAAGCAAAGCCAAAACAGCGGGCCAGGGGAAAGTTTTTGATACATCAGGAAGTTACTAAAAAACGAAGCAAGAGCCGCAGGACGCAGGACAGATAAAGCCGATGATGCATGATTCAGCAGGTACTGCGGCCCCTTCGTTTTTTACCGAAATTCAGAATCCTCACTTTAATCCCAGAACCGTAGCGGAAATCAAACTGGAAGGTAAAATCCTTATCATGAGCGATTTCCACATGGGTTATGGCAGAAGGGATGACCTTGCGCCCAACAGGGAAATTCTGACTTCAATACTTGAAAATTATTATTTTAAAAACGGCTGGACATTGATTCTTAACGGCGATATCGAAGAGCTGGCAAAATATTCGTATAAAAAAATACGGACAGAATGGGCGGATATGTACCGCATCTTCGATCTCTTTGCCGCGGAGGGGCGGCTTTACAAAACTCTTGGCAACCATGACGATGATTTAATTTTCGAAAAGAATTATCCGTATAAACTTTACGAAGCGATAAGAATTGACACGGGATTTATTCCCGCCTTTATTTACCATGGGCATCAGGCTTCCAGGGTTTATACCGATTACAACAACCTGATCCGCCTTAGCCTGCGTTATTTTTTCAGACCGTTCGGCATAAGGAATATTTCATCGGCGCGCAGCCCCTACAGGCGTTTCCATGTAGAAAAATTCGCTTATAAATATTCAATGGAGCATGACTGCATTTCCATAATCGGCCATACGCACAGGGCCCTTTTCGAATCCCTCGGCCGTTTTGATTTTATAAAATACGAAATCATGAACCGCTGCAGGGATTACCCCGGCGCGTCCGAACCTGAACAGGAGCACATAGCCGGCGAAGTAAGCCATCTGCGCCAGGAACTGGGCAAACTCAAACGTTCCGAACGCAGGGACGTATTGCGTCAGAGCCTTTACGGCGATGAAATGCCTGTCCCATGTTTGTTCAATTCCGGCTGCGCCATCGGTAAAAAAGGAATCAACGCGATAGAGCTGGACAGCGAAAACATATCGCTGGTTTACTGGTTTATAGAAGGACACGGAATGAAATTCATCAGCCGCGGCTGGTATGATGTCGAAAAAATCGAAAACACTCCTTTTTGCAGATCGGTTCTTAACCAGGACAGGCTGGATTATGTAAATGCATTGATTAAGCTGCTGGGGTAAGGGAAAATTCGGAATTTAAAAAACATTTATTTACATGTTTTTTAATTTTGGAAAATAGTGTAAAAAGAGGTTTTTTTTTCCGCGTTTTTTATGTCTTCAATTAACGAATCTATGTCTTCTGTGATGGCAAGCCCGCCCATGGTGTGCAGGGCGCCGTAGCAATTTACTATATAGTCGATTATTTTAAACTGTTTAAAAAGCATGATTGCTTCTTTACCTGTTATGCCTTTGGCATGTTTATACTCTTCCAGGCAGTATGCGATAAAATCTGCATTGTCGCTCATTATCATGCTTCCTCGGGGAATGTGATTGATCCAGTCTGCAGTTCTTCGTCCAGTAAATTTGCGAGGGTCAGCTGGCTCAGATGCCAGAGTTTGGTAGATTCCACTTCCAGTTTGCTGTATAAAAATGATGAATATAATATCTCAAAAGCATCCTGTTCGCTGATATTTCTGCCTTTCATTATTTCCCTGATGACCAGCGGGACAAGAAGTTCAAGCGTTGCCTTGAATTGAAGATCAGCCGGGCCAAAATCCAGTGTTCTGGCAGAATGGTTAAGTTCAGGGATTTTAATAATTTGATCACTGCCATGGTAAAGGGTCATATATTTGATCCGTTAATATAAATTATAATTGCTATTATTAATCAGTCAAGGCAACGGGCAGTTTTTCTTAATGCAGTTTTCTTTAATGACCGTCCGGCAGCTTGACGATCAATAAAGTAAGCTTCATCATACAGTAACGGAGGGATGTTTTTGGCAGAGTACAGTCGAAGCGGAATTACGGGCAGGATAATTGGTCTGCTCCTTCTCATAATAATATTAGCCGGCGGCGGCCTTCTCTGGCTGGATTATCTCAATGTCATTGATGTAAAAACCGTATTGTCTCCTTTATACCGTTTTATCGGCCTGGAAGGCCGGACCCAGCCGGAACTTCCGGCCGGCGGAACCCTTAATTTAAACGATGAAAGATACGCGATTCTCCTTGAAGCCATGGATCTCAAAAATATGGAAATGGATCGCCGCGCTGCTGATTTGCAGAACCGTCAGGGCGAAATTGAGCAAATGGCCCAGGAACTGGATGATCGCCAAAAAGCTTTGGAAGAACAGGAAAAATCCTTCAATGCGCAGGTTCAGGAAGCCGACACTAGAAGTAAGAACGTTGAACAGAATGCCCGTAACCTGACAGGCATGCCCCCTGAGCGAGCGGTGGGTATACTGGCGGCTATGGATGATCAGGATGTCATCGATGTTCTGCGGAAAACCGAAGAAATCGCTGCGGCTGAAGAAACTACTTCCATAGTACCGTATTGGCTATCGCTTTTACCCCCAGAAAGGGCAGCGGAGCTGAACCGTAAGATGGCTGCCAGACCTCCAAACCTCTAGGATGGAGGTCTGAAGACCCCCAAACCTCTAGGATGGAGGTCTGAAGACCCCCAAACCTCCAGCGGCGCATACTCAGTTTTCCGTCATTTCAACAATGATGAGGAGGCTGGGCTGTGATGCAAATAAGCAATTCAATACAGGCCCAAACCGAAGGAACTGCCGTTAACGAAGGCCCCCCGCAGGTATCTGCGTGGGATATCCGGAACGGTAAAAAGGCAAAACAGTCAATTTTTGCCAAACTTCTTGACAATCTGACCGGTAAGACCGAAAAATTTCAAAAAACAGACGGTTTAATTGCCGAAAATGTTAAGAACAAGAAATCCAATAACAAGTTAACGGGAAAAGAAGGTCATATTTTTGCGGAAAACGCGGGATTATTTGCTAAAGATGCTTCATTTTTACAGTCAAAACCGGATTTATCGGCCCAAAAGGCCCAGGAAAACACTGTAAAAGCAGCATTGACAGCCGGCAAGACAGGCATAAATCAGCAAACCAAATACCTCCTGCCCAATGCGGATGACAGGCAAATCAATTCATTATTACAAAAATCCGGCGAAAACACTGCCGGTAATCCAGTAAAACATCCGGACTCTGTTGACGCCGATTTTATTGGCGCCAGGCGTCTTAATCAGGCCAAAAAACCGGATTTATCTGCACTTGACCCTAAAATCAATACTTTTTTACAGAAAGAAAAGAATGTTAACCTGGCTGACGGCGATGATATCAGCGAAAATTCCAAATCTATTAATTCCAAATCTGCAGATACCGGTAAAAATCTTAAAACCAACAAAGCAGCGGTAGATTTTTTTAAGGCAAGAAACACCGAAAGGCAGACTCCCCAAATTAACACCGATCCCAAACCGGGCCTTGTGGACATTCTTGGCGCAAGGGAGACCAGGGAAAATTCGGTTAACCAGGAAACGCGGGGAAAAAAAGGCAGGGAAAAAGCAGTTTTTGACATAAGGGACCTGCGTTCGCCCGATAACCGCCAGCAAAACATTACCGAAACACTTAATTCGGCAAATATCGCCGGGAGCGGCAGTGAAAAGATAGACGCGGATATAAGGGTTGATCTGCTGCCGGAAACTGCAGCAGCCAAAAGTAATCCGGGCGGGGAAAAAACCGGGACGGGCAGGAGTTTTGAAGACATGCTGTCGCAGAAACTTGACGACGGCCTTAACTCCGATATTGTCCGGCAGGCTCAGGTAATTTTACGGGACGGGGGCGAGGGGACAATAAAGC
Source organism: Treponema sp. (assembly GCA_009780855.1). Classification (GTDB taxonomy): domain Bacteria; phylum Spirochaetota; class Spirochaetia; order Treponematales; family Breznakiellaceae; genus WQZG01. The sequence goes on along the minus strand of WQZG01000010.1, from coordinate 32,150 downwards.
TCTCGCTCAAACCGGAGAGTCTTGGAAATGTAAAGATAAGGCTGGAAATGACCGAAAACAAAATAACGGGGCATATCATAGTAGAAAGCGGCGAAGCTTTGCGCGCTTTTGAAAGGGAGCTTCCGGTTCTGGAGAAGGCGTTTGCGGATCTGGCTTCAGCGAGACCAGCCTTAACCTGACCCAGGACAATGGGAATTTTGGCAGGTTTGCCGGGCAAAACGGAGACAATCCGGACAGGGTTATTTCCGCGGTAACACCGGAAGCTGCTGCAACCCATTATGATTCCGTTACAGACCGGCAGGCGGTTTTTGCCGATCCGGAAGAACGAACGGCGATTAATATTCTTGTTTAAAGACGGAGAAATTATGGCACAAATACAGTCAGTTCTTAGTTCAGATGATTTGGCGGAACTTAACCGGAATGTTACCGATTACAATGCCAAATTAAGAAGCGACAATCAAAAATTACCCCAGCAGGACATGGGCCGGGATGAATTTCTTAAACTGCTGCTGACCCAGCTGGCAAACCAGGACCCGACCGCGCCTCTGGAAGACAAGGAATTTGTCGCCCAGATGGCACAGTTTTCAAGCCTGGAACAAATGACCAACATGGCGGCGGATTTTTCGAGGCTTGCCAGGATGATGTCCGGTTCGGATGCTACCAATGCCCTTGGGCGATCGGTGGAAATCATGGACGGAGACAATACGATAAACGGTTCCGTACAGGCGGTAATGAGGGATGATACCCCAAAAGTGCTTGTCAACGGTTCCTATTACAACTGGGATCAGGTTACCAAGGTTTATTATGAAGGAGACCAAAATTTATGATGCGATCTTTGTTTTCCGGTGTTTCCGGACTTCAGAATCACCAGACCAGAATGGATGTAATCGGCAATAACCTTGCCAATATTAACACAACCGGTTTCAAACGGAACCGCGTGAATTTTCAGGATATTTTTTACCAGCAGCTCCAGGGAGCGGCGCAGCCGACTGATGTACTGGGAGGTGTTAACCCCAAGGAAGTTGGTCTGGGAATGTCGGTGGCTTCAATTGACACCATCCACATCCAGGGCGCTTTCCAGACTACCGGCGTTGGAACCGATCTGGCCATAAACGGCAATGGTTTTTTTGTACTGGATGACAAGGGATCAAAACTGTACACCAGGGCCGGCGCTTTTGGACTGGACCAGGATGGAACCATGGTCAACCCGGCCAACGGAATGAAAGTACAAGGCTGGATGGCCCAGGATATTAACGGGACCCAGTTCCTTGATGTATCAAGGGATGTCGAAGACCTGGTAATTCCGGTGGGCGCCAAAGATCCGGCAAAGGAAACTTCGGTTGTAAACTTTGCCTGCAACCTGGACAAACGTCTCCCGGAGATTCCGGAAGGCGCCGATGAGCTTGCTGCTAGGGAAGGAACCTGGAACACTTCAATAAAAATTTACGATTCGTTCGGCGATGAGCATACCCTGCGCGCAGCCCTTACCAAAGTGCCGGGCGTAAACAACTCCTGGAACGTAGCGGTAACCGTTGATCCGGAAAACCCGGTTCCCACAAATGCTTCCACCGGCCTTGGCGCCGAACCTCCGGCTGCGGGGGGCGTTTCTGCGTTTACTGTCAACTTCAGCAATAACGGGACCATACTTAGCGCGGTTGACGCGGCGGGCAATGAATCCGGCGCTGACGGCAATGTAACGATGAATGTCGCCTACGATGTCCAGAGCGCTACTCCCGGAGCCGGCGGCGAAATGGTCCGCCAGAACTTCGCCCTCCACCTTGGCACTGTGGGAAGCGCGATTAATTCGATAACCCAGTTTGCGGAGGCCAGTTCATCCAAAGCTGTGACCCAGGACGGCCACTCCATGGGTTACATGGACAACTTCAAAATCGACGGCTCAGGAATTATAACAGGGGTCTTTTCCAACGGAACGACCAGGGTATTGGGACAGGTTGCATTAGCCAGTTTTACCAATCAGGGCGGTCTTGAAAAAGCCGGCGACAACACATTCCGCCAGACAAACAACTCCGGGGCCGCCAACATCGGGCCTTCCGGCATTGCAAGCAAAGGTAAAATTCAGGCCGGCGCGCTTGAAATGTCCAATGTAGACATGGCCGATCAGCTGACCGACATGATAATCACCCAGCGCGGATTCCAGGTCAATTCGAGAACTATCCAGACAGCAGATCAGCTTTTGCAGGAATTGCTCACGTTAAAGAGATAAAATGAGAAATGATGAATGAGAAATTAGGAATTAGGAATGATAAAAGTAACGCGGCTTAACGGCAAGGAATATTACATCAATCCGCATCAGATTGAGTCGATTGAGATTCATCCGGATACGACTCTTCTGATGCTCTCCGGCAAACATGTGGTTGTTCTTGAAAAAGCAGAAGAGCTGATTGATCGGATTGTGGAATACCGCAGACGTATAGGTTATTTCAGGAATGAGGAATAATGTATGAATATTTCGACTTTGATCGGCGTTGTCGGCAGTATAGGCATGCTTGTGTTCTCGATTTTGTCAGGCAGCGGCACTATTCTTTCATTCGTAGATATTCCGTCCATAGTTCTGGTTTTTGTGTGTCCGTATATCATGCTTTTTACCGCTTTCAGCATTCAGGATGTACTGGGTATTTTTGGAATCATCAACATTACGTTCAAAGTACCCAATTACAACGAACAGGGAATTATAACCAAACTGATGGCTATGTCAGAAAAAGCGCGCCGCGAGGGTCTGCTGGCCCTGGAAGAAGAACTGGAAGATCTGGACGACGAGTTTATGAAGAAAGGCATGAGGCTGGTTGTTGACGGCACAGACGCAGAAATAATAAGGGCCCTAATGGAGAACGAACTGAACCAGATGCAGGACAGGCACGTTGCCAAGCATAACATAATGGGATTGTGGGCATCATCGGCGCCTGCCGTAGGAATGATGGGTACGGTTATCGGTTTGATTGGAATGTTAAAAAACCTTGAAGACAAAAGCGCCCTGGGACCCAACATGGCCATCGCCCTTATAACGACATTTTACGGATCATTGATCGCGAACTTTACCATGCTGCCCTGGATTGCGAAACTCAAGGGTTACGACGCAGTGGAAACCAAGGTCAAGGAAATGGAGATTGAAGGCGTCCTTTCCATACAGGCCGGCGACAATCCCAGAATTCTTGCTACCAAACTGCTTTCATACCTTAACCCCGCGGATCGCAAGGTTGTGGAGGCAGAAGTCCTCAAGGACTAGCATTTTATGGCAAAGAAAAAAAGAAAGGAATCAGAGAAACCCAGTGAACTCTGGATGACAACCTTTACCGACATGGTTCAGCTCATTCTTTGTTTCTTTGTCGCTCTTTTTAATCCCGATGATACTACAGCCGCCCAGATTGCTGCCATGGCCTCGGCCTTTAACAACATCGGCCTGGGCGCCAATATCGGCGGGAATACGCTGTCTGCCGGCAGAAGCGCCGATCTTGGCAATACAATCATGTCTTTGCCTTCAATGGAAAGGGGAAGATCCCTGGCAACCGCCCTTAGAAAAGCGATTAGCCTGTTTAACCCTGAAGTAAAATCCAACATGGTCAAGATTACCAACGATGAGCGCGGCCTTGTGGTAAGTTTCGCAGGCGATGCTTTTTTTGCGCCGGCCAGCGCCAGGATTAATATTGAGCAAACCCGTGATATCCTTTTAAGGCTGGGTTCACTTTTGAATTCTGCCGAACTGAACGGCAGGAAGTTCAGGATAGAAGGCCACACCGATTCTGAAGTGATAGATCCCAGCGGCCCATGGCAGGATAACTGGGATCTTTCTGCCGCGCGCGCTATTGCCATACTCCGTTATCTGTCGGATATTGGAGTGGACGAAAAACGTTTCCAGGTTGCCGGTTTTGCCGATACAATGCCGATAGCCTCAAACAACACCCCCGAAGGAAGGGCCTATAACCGGAGGGTAGATATTATTATTATAGACGAAGGCCATTTATGATAACATTAATGACGGCAGGAGGTATAAAGCATGTCTGACAGCGACGAACTTGATCTCGACGGTGGTGAACCTTCCGAACTTGACAGCGGCGCCAAAAAACCGTCCGGGCTTGTAGCCCTGCTGCCCAATTTACTTAAATTTGTTGCCATAGGGCTGGCCGCTCTGCTTTTTATTATTACCATTTGTGTCATAACATTTAATATTCTGAACAAACAGGGGCCGTCCCAGACAATAATGCCCGATAGTTCCCCGTATGTAGGCACCAGGCCGCAGTATTCAATGTTCACATCCATAGGCGTTATACGCACCCAGACCAAAGACACGGCGCCTTATACAGTGGTCGTGGATATGGTAATAGGCTATGACCAGAACGATAACGCGGCGGCAGGCGAAATGACCAGCCGGCTCTACGAGCTTCGTGATTTTGTACGCAGTTTTTTCCGTTCAAAAACAGCGGCCGAGCTCCAGCCGGAGAACGAAGCCCGTCTTAAGCAGGAAATAATGGAAACCCTTAACACCCGGGTATTGAACTCCGGAAAAGTAAAGGTAATCCTTTTTAACCAGCTTGATGTAATGGAAATGTGACGAAACAAAAACAGCTTTGCTGTTTCTGTTTCGTCTTGAAGTTTTCAATTGCATTGAAAACTTCATGCTTTGCTACTCATAGCACTGGCGGCTTTGTAGAGTTTTATTGTATAATTGGAGAAATATTTAACCGGAAGCAGGCATGACCGAAGTACTTTCACAGGAAGAAATTGATCAGTTATTAACCGCGATTAACGCCGGGGATACGGAGCCTGAGGATTTTAGGCCCGCCGCCGACACGCGCAAAATAAAGATCTATGATTTCAAACGGCCGGACAAATTCTCCAAAGAACAGATCAGGACAGTCTCCATTATGCACGAGACTTTTGCCCGTCTTACAACCACCAGCCTTTCGGCGCAGCTCCGATCAATGGTTCATGTTCACGTGGCTTCCGTTGATCAGCTTACCTATGAGGAATTTATCCGGTCCATTCCCACGCCGACAACTCTAGCGATTATCAATATGGATCCCCTAAAAGGGAACGCGATTCTGGAAATTGACCCTGCAATAACGTTTTCGATTATTGATCGTCTGTTTGGCGGCACCGGCGAAGGCACCAAATCCCAGCATGAATTAACCGATATCGAACAGTCGGTTATGGAAGGGATAATCGTAAGGATTCTTGGAAACATGCGCGAAGCCTGGACAACGGTGATTGACCTGAGGCCCAGGCTGGGTCAGATCGACACCAATCCGCAGTTCGCCCAGATTGTACCCCCAACCGAAATGGTGGTTCTGGTAACACTGGAAACCAAAGTCAGTGATGTGGAAGGTATGATGAATTTCTGCATCCCCTATCTGACTATTGAACCGATAATCGGCAAATTATCCGCGCAGTTCTGGTATTCGTCTGTACGGCGGGGAACGACTACAGAAAATCTCAATGTATTAAAGGACAAGCTCTCAACGGTCGATGTTAATGTAGTAGCAGAGATCGGAAAAATAAATGTTCCGGTCCGGGATGTGCTTTCGCTCCAGGTCGGAGACGTCGTCAGGCTTTACAACACCAGGATAGGCGATCCCTATTCGCTTAACATCGGCAGCAAGAAAAAATTCCTGTGCCGTCCGGGCGTTATCGGCCGCAAGATGGCGGTTCAGGTTACCAAAAAAATCGCGGAGCTTGAACAGGAAGAGTTCGAAGAACTCGCGACCGAAGGCGAAGAAACATTATAAGTTCTAAAACAGGCAGGTAGGAAATTATGAGCGACGGCGCTCTGTCACAGGATGAAATAGACGCTTTATTGGCGGGAGTTGATTCGTCTGGCATAGGCGGCGGCAGTTCCGGAAATTCCGGCGGTTTCCCAGCGCAGGGAACGGGGCCTTCCATGTCATCTCCGGCGGCTTCAGGCGGTTCGGACGCAGACAGACAAATATTATCTGATTTCCTCGCTTCAACCGTTACGGCCCAGGCGTCAAACCTATCCATGATGACAGGTTCCGCAGTGTCCATAAAAGGCCCCCAGGCTTTTTTTTCCAACCAGGATAATTTTTTATCCCAATTGCCGGACAGGGTCGCCGTTGTCAAGGCAGATTTCAATTCCGGATTCCCGGGTGAACATATTTACATAATGCCGGAAACCACCGCCAGGTCGGTTGCCGGGCTTATCAACAAAGAAGACAATATTGAGCTTGACGAAATGGCCATGTCGGTCCTGGGCGAAGCGGTCGGAACAATTATCGGTTCCCAGATAACCGCCCTGACCGGTAAAACCGGCAATAAATCCATAAGCAATATTCCCCCGGCCGCTGCCAATGTACCCAAAGCTGCAGCGGCGCTTCCCGCAGGTGATTTTTTCTGCGCAGCGTACCAGGTTGATCTCGGAGACGGTAAATCAAACCAGTTCTGGGAAATCATGGGATCATCGGTCGCTTCTGACATAGCCCGTTCCCTGGGCGGCGGCGCTTCCATGAGCATGCCTGCCAACAATATGGGAATGGCAAGCATGGCTATGGGCGGAATGAACAGTATGCAGGGCATGCCAAATATGGCAGGCATGCAGAATATGGCGGGAATGTCGCCTGGTATGGGTAACATGGCAGGCATGCAAAGCATGGGAGCTATGGCGGGAAACCAGGCCAATGTTCAGGCTGTACAGTTTCCCAACTTAATGCCAAGGGTATCTTCGCAGGAGCAGGGCAATATCGGCTTAATCATGGACGTCTTTATGGAGATGACCGTTGAACTGGGCCGCACCCGCAAGCTCATCAAGGAAATACTGGGTATGGGCGAAGGTACCATCATCGAACTTGATAAACTGGCCGGCGAACCTGTCGACATACTTGTTAACCATAAACTCATTGCCAAGGGAGAAGTCGTAGTCATTGATGAAAACTTCGGTGTCCGTGTAACCGAGATTGTTTCACCCATGGAACGTATGAGCGATATGGGGTGATGGGAGTTGGTCATTGGTAAAAATATTAAAAGAAAAGATGCTTTACATATAGCTTGTGCTTTAAAAGCTGAATGTGAATATTTCCTGACTACAGATAAAAAATTATTAAACAAAAAAATTTTTGATTTAAAAATTATTAATCCTCTTGATTTTATTCAATTATTTTTTATGGGAGAATTATAATGAGGACAGATACTATAATTAGAACTGAAGGTATGAATACTTTAATCAAAAATTTAGGTTTAGTAGAAGCAGAAAAATTTATTATGTTAATTCAAAATGAACCTTTTGATTATACCAAATGGCAGGAAAATTTATTTGAAGACATAACAATTGATGAAATATTCAATAAAGCTTCTGAATTGAGATTAAGTCAGAATATTAAAGAACAATAATTTTAAAACACACTTAATGGGAATATTCGCAATTATTAACAGGAATCTGTCAAAAAATGTTCCCAGATAACCGCCCTGACCGGTAAAACCGGTAATAAATCCATAAGCAATATTCCCCTGGCCGCTGCCAATGTACCCAAAGCAGCCGCGGCGTTTCCCGCAGGTGATTTTTTTTACGCTCTCCCATGGAACGTATGAGTGATATGGGGTGAGGGAGTTATATTATTACACTGCCGGATCGCATATAGGACGGAGTCATTCCGTATTCATTTTTGAATAACCGGTTAAAATATGAAACATTGTTGAATCCGCAGGATATAATTATTTCCAGTATATTCATGTCTGTTGTTTTTATCAAATGTGCGGCACGGTTTAATTTAAGACGGTTAATATAAACAGAAGGTGTTATTCTATAACAACGCTTCATGGTGCGGGTTAAATGTTCCTGTGTTTTCCCCGTAAGCGATATTAATTTTCCAATTCTCAAATTATCTGTTTCTTCCTTTTGCAAAGCTTCACAGGCTTCAAGCAGCTAAAAAGGCGCCTGATGTTCATCGGAATTGCTGTTTTGTAAATATGTCAGACAATCAAACAATATACCCATCAGAATATTCCGTTCATTTATGCCTGTCAGGATAATTTCATCAGATAATAAAAAATTAATCCTGGATTTTATGGCCTGGCACAATGCCGCCGGCAGGATTTTGGATTTGTTTTTCCATACTTCCTGATTGGATTCCGTGCTTGCCGAATGCGCTGAAACAACTTTATGAAACAATTTCCTTGAAAATTCGACATTGATAAATAATGTAGATTGATCCTGATTAAGCTTATAAAAGTGTTCATCATCGGGGAAAATCAAGGTGAGACTGTTTTTTTCAAGCAAAGAAATTTTTCCGTTACGTATATGGCTCATGGAACCGTCTATAATTATCAGAAATTCATAAAAATCGTGCATATGCGTAGGCGTGGTTAACGGGCCTGTAAATGAACGTTCAGAAATGTAAAATTCTCTGCTTGCGGTATGCCGCCATTTTAATAGAGTAATCATATATCTCTCCAATAAATATCAATATAGTACAGGTTATATCAAATTTTAAGTATGCACATGTAAATTTTAAATGATTTAATATTCTGTGTATTGATAATTGATATTTTATTCATTCATTTTGCAGCCATCAAACCATATATAATTTTTTAAGGGAGATAAAGATGAAAAAATTTTTTTTGATTTTTATAATGCTGTTGGTGACATTTAATGTATTTCCCTCAGGCCAGCGCAGTGCAGAATCTGCGGCTGGTTCAGGTTCAATTCCGGAATATATTAATCTGGATGGTTATTTACCGGTTGTCAAACAGGGAACCAACATATCAATGACATTTTCCTGGCTTCCTGATAATACATGGACTTTACACTCGGATCCATCCCAAATTTGGTGGTTTGAATTTGTAAAAAAAGCTATGAACATCAATCTGGTAGTTACAGCCAGGGCCCAGGGACCTGAAACCAAGAATCTTATGTTCGCTTCAGGTGATCTTCCGGATATATGGATGGACGGACTTAATACATATGATATCGTAAACTACGGAATGGGCGAAAAACTTATTATGCCCATAACCGATTATATCAATCCCAAATTAATGCCGCTGCTTAATGGGATATATAACGATGATCCCGGGCTTAAAGGGCCTTCAACCGCACCGGACGGTAATATGTACGGATTTCCGAATTTGAGGGGGAAAGAACAGCTTATAGGACCTATCACAGGCGGGTTGGCAAGGAGTTTCTTTAACAAAAAGATGCTGGACCAGGTAGGATTACAGGTGCCTCAAACACTCGATCAGTACCTTGAAGTGCTGCGCGCCTTTAAAAAACTTGATGCCAATATATTACCGGACACCGGAATTTTTAACGGCCAGAATAATTTTTGCCTTGTTTATTCGGCGCTGGGTTTTCATTGGACTAACTTCAACAGTACCAATCCAAGCAGTATGACTTTTGTGGGTACACGTAATGGCGAAATAACATTTATATACGGAGATAAACAAATATTTCCCAAATTTGTGGAAACTTATGCAACAATGTACAGGGAAGGTTTGATTTCACCGGATTTTTTTACCATGAATACCAGTGCGCAGACTGCTATTACAATGGAAGGCAGGGGCGGAACATTATACGGCGGCCTGACGCCATTTGTCGGTCCGGAATTGACTTATGATTATGTATCTGCCAAACCTCTTACGAGTGAATTTAACAATACATTATTTTGGGTTGGTCCAAATAATTTAGTAATGCCGAACGTTGCTGTACTTACTTCCAAAAACAAATATCCGGAAGCAGCAGCCAGAATGTTTGATTATGGCTATGATCCTTCAAATTATGTTTTGATTTCAGAAGGATTTCCCGATAAAATGCCAGATTTTTTATACGGTATGGGTAACGGCTGGACCATTAAAAATAATGTATTGCAGCAATTGATTGACAATACCCAGTTATATCCGGATCAAAGTTATTATGTAATTAACAGAATCAGACCTTCAAACAACCCTCCCGGTTTATTTATGAACAGGGATTCATACGCAATGAAGTTGTATGGTCTTATTCCTCCCAAGGATGAATTTAATCTTTCGCTTCCGGATCACTGGGCCAGGTCAGAAACCTATAATAATTTGTCATTATATTCTGTTACCGAATTTCCTTTTACCGTATATTGGGAAGATGCGATATCAAGACGTCTTAATGATTTGAGTACAGTCATTAATGATTATGTTGCTATACAATTCGCACAATTCGTTACAGGCGCCAGGCCGCTATCGGATCTGCCAAAGTATTTTGATGAACTTGATAAATTGAATTATCAGGAATATTTGAAATATTATTCGGATTATTACGCAAAAGTAAGAACCGACAGATAATAACAGCGGTGTATTATGGAAAAAATGACTTCCAGAGCCAGATTGATTACTGCAATGAAAAAACAAATACCGGACAGGGTTCCAGTCTGTCCGGATATTTCCAATATGGTGCCATGCAGGCTGACCGGCAAGCCGTTTTGGAATATTTATTTCTATAATGATCCTCCCCATTGGGAAGCTTATTTAAATGCTGTAAAATATTTCGGTATGGATGGATGGTTTACGCCTGTACGTATAAAATATAACTACGAACATGAAATTACAACAAAAACTGAAATAATTTCGCAGACAGACAGCCGGCTGACTGTACGCAGAACTCATTTTACTCCGGCCGGTAAATTGACTGATGTCACAGTTTATCCGGCTGCCGATTCACCTTCGGTTGTTGAAAAAATGGTTAAGGATTTTGAAAAAGATTTTCCGGCATTTAAGTATATGCTGCAGATTCCGCAGGGGTATGATAGTTCGGTTTTTGAAAAACAAAAAGCAGTAATAGGCGATCTTGGCGTTACAAGCATTTCTGCCTATGCACCAGGACTTCACAGTTTTGTCAATCAGTTTGAAGGCGGGCTTGAACATGTTGTATATGCCATGAATGATTATCCATCCAGATTTGATGAATTGATTGAGTTAAGCCATTACAAAGCAGTGGCGGAATGTAAAATAGCCATTGCTGCAGGAACAGACAGCGTACTTACCGGCGGTTCAGGAGCAATTACACTTTCTTCTCCAGAGATCTGGCGTAAACAATCTTTGCCTTCCATAAAAGAAATTACAGAACTCTGCAGGAAAGCCGGTGTTATTTCCGGTGTGCATACCTGCGGCAAGGAAATGGAAGTTGTTAAAGCATGCGCATTTGAGACCGATTTGGATTATATCAATCCGCTTGAAATTCCTCCCATGGGTGATTGTACATTAAAAAAAGCACGGGATTTAATTGGCAATAAACTTTGTCTTATGGGAAATTTGCATACTACCGATGTAATGTTAAACGGAAGCGTCAATGATGTAAAACGGGAAAGTCTTAAAGCATTGCTGGACTGCGGAATTAACGGAGCGTTTGTGCTTTCCACCGGAGACCAGTGCGGCAGGGATACACCGGATGACAATATCCGTGTAATGATAGATACCATGAATGAATTTGGACAATACCCGATTGATATTGAACGGATTAAGAAAGAGTGTGTCTGTCTTGAAAATTGAACAGGAGAATACGATTTGACAACTCATGGTATTTTACGTTTACTTAAACCATTTTCAAACGGCTACTGGGGTGAACGTATATACAGCGAACTCACTTATTTAAATGAATTATCTCAGACACAAAACAGGAAGCTGGATGATAATTTCATTAAATACACAGAACCGTTTGCGGCTGATACGATTAAAAAACGCTGTATATGCATGGAGTCTGTACAGACTCTGGAAAAGGCATTGTCGCCTCTTTCCGCAGGAGCGAAAGCATTGAAACTTCATGCAGTCGGGCATGCGCACATCGATATGAACTGGTTTTGGCGTTATGATGAAACTGTCAATATTGTTTTGGAAACTTTCCGTACTGTACTTAAATTGATGGATTTTTATCCGGAATTTATTTTCACCCAGTCACAGGGCGCCTGTTATCAAATGGTTGAAGAACACGATCCGGCAATGCTGGAACGCATTAAAAAAAGAGTAAATGAAGGACGCTGGGAGGTCTCTGCATCAACATGGACTGAACCTGACAAGAATCTGCCGAATGGTGAATCTATGGCACGGCATATTCTGTATACTAAACACTATTTAAAAAAACTTTTTGGCCTGGAAGAAAATCAATTGCGGATTGATTGTGAATCCGATACATTCGGGCACAGCGCGCATATACCGGAAATTCTGGCTTCCGGCGGTATTGATTATTATTATTTTAAACGGGGTTATCTGGACGGCGAAATTTTTAACTGGCAGTCGCCGTCAGGTGCGAATATTATTGCGTACCGTGATCCTGTTTATGATCATGCAGGTATGCCGGAATTTTGCGCCAGAAATAATGTTCCCGGAATGTTGATGGTATTTGGGTGCGGGGATCACGGCGGCGGCCCAACACGGCGGCAGATAGAACATATAATCGATATGGGCAAATGGCCGCTTTTCCCGGATGTTAAATTTAGTACATTTCATTCCTATTTTGACAGCATAAAGCCGATGCGCGATTCGTTTCCGGTTGTAAAACAAGAATTGAATTTCGTATTAACTGGCTGCTATTCATCCCAGACACGGGTTAAGGCAGCAAATCGGTTTAGTGAAGCGGCGCTTTATGAAACCGAACTGCTTGCTGCATTGATACCTGCCGGTCATCATTCCGGACTTACGAATCCTGAACTATTTGAAAAAATTTGGCGTCATGTTCTTTTCAATCAATTTCATGATATATTGCCTGGCGCAGGCAATATTGATAACCGGGAATATGCGCGCGGTCTTTTCCAAATGGTTCTTGCAAAAACAAATGCCAGGAAGAGTTTGATCTGTTATTCACTTGCAGAATCTATTGATACATCAGCAGTAGGAAATTACGGTCAAACTGCAGAAACGGATTCCGTCGGCGCAGGTGTTGGTTTTGGTATTGAACGCGGCTATGGACTGGCGCCTGTGGAACACGGTTCCGGCTTGCGCAGGGCATATTTACTTATAAATACAGCAGATGAACGCAGTGATATTACCGTATTTCCTATATGGGACTGGCCTGGTGATGTAAACGCACTGCGGATTACAGATTCCGGCGGGAAGCCGTTTACTTTTCAGGTTCTTGAAGAAAATCAAACCTATACATGGGATTGTCCCGGTACTTATGAACTACGTGAAAAAAATATATCCGGCAAACCGCTGAATTATTGGGGGCACAATCGAATTGACATTGCCCTGGAATGCGGTTTGCCTTCAATGGGCTGGCTTCTTGTTATTGCGGAAGAAGATTCTAAGGCTCCGATAGCTGAGTCTGTACCGTCATTTAAGGGACCGTGGGTGCATAAACCGTATGAATTTTTTTTGGAAAACGAAATTTTAAAAATAGATATAAATCCGGTAAGCGGAACCATCAATTCAATTTTTGATAAACGTACCGGTAAAACTGCAGCTTTAAACGGCGGATTTTTTGGCCTTAACGAAAGCCCCAATGTTACCCATCCGGCCTGGATTATTGGCCGTTATAAGAATGATGAAACACCGGTTATTACTGAAAAAATTGAATGGCTTCATCAGGGTAAGTTGCGGAATGCTTTAAAAATTTTCGGCCGTTATAAAAATTCCAGAATTTCATATATCTTGATGCTGGATAAAAATGCTGAATATCTGACAGTCGATGTTGATTTGGATTGGCTGGAAATAGGTTCACGGGATACTGGTATGCCGCAATTACATTTCGTTATAAAAAATTCTTCTCATTCAAATGAATATTTATATGATGTTCCGATGGGTACTTTAAAAAGGTCTGCCATGGACCTGGATGTGCCTGCGTTATCATATGCTTGCTCCTGTCCGGAGGAGTATCCTGCTCTGGCCATAATCTCACGCGACAAGTACGGGTTCCGCTGCATCGGTGATACAATGTCACTTACCCTGGTACATTCATCCTACCTGCCTGATCCTTACCCTGAACTGGGGCGCCATCTTTTTACATTTTACATTGCAGTACCAAAAGTAGCGACGCCTTCCTGCATGAACCTGCTTTCATTACGGCTCTGCCATCCGGTATTTACACAGTCCGTAACCGCACATAAAGGTGTATTTCCTTCCCAATACTCATTACTGCGTTGTAATGCTGCCATTGCTGGTATTAAACCGGCTGAAGATAGTTCAGGAGACATTATAATCCGGTTATATAATGACAGAGATCATGATCATAATGCAGAAATAACTTTGGCAGGAAAAATTTCTTCTGCTTTTTTATGCTCAATTACCGAAGTGCCTTTAGCTGGACTAGAAATTTCTGAAAATACCATAAAAATTCCTTTAAAAAAGGATGGAATGGCGACTATCAGAATAAATTAATTTCCATATTATAGTATAATATAAACCAATGAAAAATATAAAGCTCTGGGAAGTACAGGAATTAACCCTGCAGGCTGCGGCCAGTTATGACAACCCCTGCATGGATGTGGATGTCTGGATCGATTTGGAAGGCCCCGGATTCAGGAAACGGGTTTATGGTTTCTGGGACGGCGGATCAATTTTTAAGGTTCGTTTTACAGCGGTTAGTAAAGGGCAATGGTCCTATACCAGCGGCTCTTTCCCAATGGATCCCGGACTTTGTGGCAGGACCGGCAGTTTTACAGCGGAGGAAGTAAGCGAACAGGAAAAACAAAACAATCCCGCGCTGAGGGGTATACTGCGTCCTTCTGCCAACGGACACGGGTTTGTCCACCCTGACGGCAGGAGCTTTTTTATGATCGGCGATACCTGGTGGGCCGCTCCGTCGTACCGTTTTAAATGGAGTGATGACGATATTGAACGTCCAATCGAAGAAGGTTATTTTAAGGACCTGGTAAGATTCCGCAAACATCAGGGTTATAATGCCATAGCAATGCTGGCAGGCCATCCCTGCTGGGCCAATGACGGTTTCCCCGCGGAAATCGAATTGGGCGGCGGGGTCTGGATCCGCAAGGCCTGGGTGCAAACCGGCACTGATTCCGCTAAAGATATGCACAACGAAGGCGGCAGGCCTTTTTGTTTCCCGGGGCCTGTGCCCGGTTACGAACAGGTTGTACCGGATTTTTGCCGCATCAATCCCGAATATTTCAGGGCCATGGACAAACGAATTGATTATCTTCATAAACATGGGATATTAAGTTTTATCGAAGTTATACGCAGAGATATTTCTACAGTATGGAAAAAATACGGTTCCTGGCCCGATACTTATATTCGCTATATAAACTATGTCTTTTGCCGTTATCAGGCTCATTTTTGCCTTTTATCTCCCATTCATTTTGACTGGAGCGGCATGTCCATCCCGTCCAGGGAATATAACTATCCCATAAATCTCTGGCTTAACCGCTATGGCCCGCCTCCTTTTGGAACATTGCTGGGAACAAACGCCGCTCCTTCGACTCTGGTAAACTTTGGCGGCAGCGATGAAGCGCCGTGGCTGACATTTCATCAAACCGGCAACTGGCGCGAGCATGATCATTTCTGGTACCTTACCCAAATTTACAATTCCACACCGGCGCGGCCGGCCATTGCCGGCGAACCTTATTATCCTGGTTTCCCCAGAGACGATCCGCCTGCGAATTCACATGAAGCCGAACTCAACAACCGCAGCGGTCATTACGGCAGTTTCCTTTCCGGCGCGTTTGGCGGTACGATTTACGGAGTGCAGGGAATCTGGGGCGCTGATATCGAAAAAGGGGCTCCGTATACGATCACGGGTTCAATTAAATTTTTATCCGGCAGCCAGACTCCCATGTTAAGAAATTTTGCTCTTTCTCAGGGGGATCGCTACACGGATCTGATTCCGGACAGCGAACTGGTTACACCCAACAAAACCGGGAACCACATTGGCTACCGCGGCTGGGCATACTGCGCGGCAACCCCGGAACGGGATTATGCCCTGATTTATCTGGAAAAAGATTGTCCGCGGCTAACCGTAAGAGGTTTCCCGCCCAATACCCGTTACCGCTTTTGCTGGTTTAACCCGGAAACCGGCAAGTGGAATGATGAATCAACGGAACTTGTTACCGATGGCACGGGCAGGGCATTGCTGCCGGAACCGCCGTTTCCAGATGACGCCGGAGTAAAGCTGGTCTTAAATATTCCGAATTCATAATTCCGAATTCCGAATTTTCTCAATTCCTACTAGCATAAAATATTACCGCGTGATATAATTCCATGCAGTATAAATAATTAGAGTCAGTTTTAACTTGGGAGGGGAGAAACTGAATACCGGCCGGTTCCATATTCCGGCGGCATTTTTGGCCGCTGTATTAACCATTATTACAATTCCCGCTTATGCGCAGAACGCAGGCAGTTCCGCGGCGGTAAACTCTGCAGCGCCAGGCACATCAGCTGACACTTCGGCGCCAGGCGCCGCGGCGCAAAGCACAGCCGCAGACGCAGCCGCCGCTGATACAACAACTGCTGATACAACAGTCATTTCGGAAGATTCCATTATCCTTGGCGAGTCTCCGGTATCAACTGGCACAGCCGCCGGCGGCGCTTCTGTCTGGATAGTTGTGCGCATGGTCATAGTACTGGCGCTTGCCGCGCTTGCAATTTACGGGGTTGTTTTTTTTATCAAACGAGCCTCAAAACCGCCGCAGGCAAAAGATCCCAACCTTAAAGTTCTTGCGTCCATTCCGCTGGGAACAGATTCATTTGCTGCGGTGATAGGTGTCGGGACAAAAGCCTGGCTGGTCGGCGGCGGATCGGGAGCAGGCCTTTCGCTTATAGCAGAAATAAATGATCAGGAATCTGTTGAAACCATGATGCTCGATGACGCGCGTAAAAATAACGATACCGGGACAGGCCGTATACTGGATTTTAGGGCGCTGCTTGATCGTTTTAAGACAAATGCCGGCAGGGGAAACGCGTTGCATGCCGAAGCTTCCCACGCTGAATCTCTGCGCAAACAGCGGGAAAGGCTCAGGGGGCTGTAAACATGAACCGCAGTGTACCAAATCGCCGTTTCCTGCGAACCTTTTTTTTAGCCGGCATTATCCTTGTAAGTTTGTCCGCAGGTCAGGGCCTTTACGCCCAGCAGACCGGCTTCCCGGGCACAGCTACTCAGGGCACCATGGATATTCCGCAGCCGCTTCCGGTTACCGGCGTTCCATTCCTCGATTTGACCATACGCAACCCGCAGTCCGGGCAGGAAGTGGCGTTTTCGCTTCAACTTCTTCTTTTGCTTACGGTTCTCGCGCTCGCGCCCAGCATTATTATTTTAATGACCAGTTTCCTGCGCATTTCCATTGTACTTGATTTTATCAAGCGCGCGCTTTCCCTTCAGCAGGTTCCTCCCAGCCAGGTTCTGATGGGAATATCTTTTTTTCTGACGCTGTTTATCATGTGGCCCACTTTTACTACCATTTACGAAAAATCGTTCCAGCCCCTGGCGGCAGGGGAAATTAACATTCAGCAGGCCTATACCGAGGCAGAAGCGCCGCTGCGGATTTTTATGTACAGCCAGATGAGCAAAAGCCCGGAGAACATCCGCCTGTTTATGGCCATGCGCGGTCTTGACAGACCCAATACCCTGGCGGATGTGCCTACCTATGTTCTGATTCCGGCTTTTATTCTTAATGAAATGACCATAGCTTTTAAGATCGGAATATTTTTGTATATACCCTTTATTGTCATCGACATGGTTGTGGCCAGCGCCCTCATGTCCATGGGGATGATTATGCTGCCGCCTGTAATGATCTCCATGCCGTTTAAATTGATTCTTTTTATTCTGGTTGACGGCTGGAGCCTGCTTACGGATCAGATAGTCCGTTCATTTATGTAATGGTATTTAATGGTATGTAATGGAGAATTTTAAAATTGAGTATCGGTGATGTAACAACCATTTTAAGGGGCGGAATCCTGGAAGTGCTGACCCTTGCCGCGCCGCTTTTGCTTTCGGCACTGGTAGTAGGCCTGGTGGTCGCGATTCTGCAGGCGACTACTTCGATTCAGGAGCAGACATTGACTTTTGTACCCAAGGTTTTCGCGATACTTTTGGTTTTGGCTTTTCTGGGGAGCTGGATGTTCAGTTCGCTCAGGGATTATACGATCCAGCTTTTTCAGCAGATTCCCAATATGGCTAAATAAATCCGGAGAAGAGCCTCTCACAGAGGCACAGTGAAAAAATTGGAATAGAGGAGTTTTTCTTGATTGAGACTGGGGTTTTAAACGATTTATTAACAGCCGCGCCGGCATTCCTCCTTATCGCCGTACGGGCACTGGCAATGATCGAAACTGCGCCCCTGCTCAATTCGGACTCCATTCCCCAGGTCGCAAAATTGGCACTTGCCGGTTTTGCCGCTTATGCGGCTTTTCCTACAGCTTTAGTCAAGGATTGGGAAATCGCGCCGTTTGGATTGACCTTTATTTTCCTGATTATCGGGGAAGCCCTTATAGGAATAATAATCGGTTTTTTTATGACCATTATTTTTGCGGCTTTTTCCACTGCTGGCCAGTTCTTTTCCCTGCAGATGGGGTTCGGCGCTTCCGAAACTTTTGATCCCCTGTCCCAGATAGAAAATCCGCTGATGGGCCAGTACCTCAACCTGGTTTCCATGCTGATTTTTGTTACGATTGACGGCTTTAGGGAACTTTTTCTCGGCGGGTTCTGGCGTTCGCTGCAGGCAATAAATGTAATTTCACTTATAAACGGCCGGGAAAAAATTGTCAGCATGATGCTGGCCGGGCTGTCGCGGCTTTTTTTGGACGCGATGATCATAAGCCTGCCGATTCTTGGGACTCTGTTTTTAACTTCGCTTGCTACCGGCCTTATTTCCAAAGCCGCTCCGCAAATCAATATTCTGTCTGAAGGTTTCCCGATTTCAATAACAGCCGCTTTTATTCTGATTTTTGCGACGCTTCCCTTTATGACAGAAGCCTTCAGCCGGGTTATCAATGCCGGGTTCGCGACAATTCAGACTTTATATATTGAAATAGGGCATCGCATTGTCGCGTCCAGCGGCAGCGGGGTAATTGGCGGCAGCGGCGCAATCGGCCGTATTCCCGGAGGCCTTCTATGAGCACCCAATTCATTGACCTGCAGTGGTTTGCCGCGGAAGATGAAGGCCGTACTTTTGAGCCTACCGAGCAGACATACCGCAAAGCGCGGGAAGAAGGCCGGGTCGCAAAGAGCCAGGAATTAATCGCCGCCCTTGGTCTGCTGTTTCCGGCTCTTTTGATTTTTTTACTGGCGCCGGGAATGTTAAATACCTGCGCGGAGATGCTTCGGTTTTTTCTGACAAGGGCAGCGCAGACAGATACTTTTACCAACAGGGAAATGGCAGGTGTTTTTTTTATTTATTTTATCCGTCTTGTACTGCCGATTTTTGCAATAGCGGTAGCTGCCGGTCTTTTTTCCAATATGGTACAGGTCGGTTTTTTATTTACCACCAAACCGCTGACCCCGGATTTTTCAAAGATACTGCCAAAGTTCGGCAAGTATTTTCAGCGTACATTATTCTCGATGGAAGGGCTTTTTAATTTTGCCAAGTCTCTGGTAAAGATGATCGCTATCGGAATTATCGCCTACTCGATAATCAGCGGGGGCATTGAACAGCTCGCCAATCTGCAGACCGCGGATATCTGGAAGGGAGTTACCCTGGTTGCCTCCATGACCATACGTATGCTGATCATCAGCGCCATTTTTCTTTTGCTGCTGGCGATTCCGGACTATCTTTTCCAGCGCTGGCAGTTCAGGCAGTCGTTAAAAATGACCAGGGAGCAGTTCAAGGAAGAACAGAAACAGGAAGAAGGAGACCCGCAGATAAGGGCAAGGCTGCGCAGGCTTTACCGCGATTTACTTACCCGCAATATGCTCGCCAATGTTCCCAAAGCCGATGTTGTCATTACCAATCCTACCCATTATTCGGTGGCGCTGGAATACGACAGGGAAAAGATGATCGCCCCGACAGTTACCGCAAAGGGCGAGGACGAGCTTGCTTTTAAAATCAGGGAAATTGCCGAGGCCAACGGAGTCCCGGTGGTTTCGCATCCGCCGCTGACCCGGGAATTGTACAAGTTTACGGAAGTCGGCGATACGGTTCCGGTCCGTTACTGGCAGGTAATGATTACGATACTGGGCCATATATTCAGGACGGACAGGAAATTTAATGAACAGAGGATGAACGCTTAAATGAAAAATATTTTTGATTTTTCCGGGAGAATTTATGGCTGACGCCGCAAGACCCAACAATGCCGGCGCCGGGGAAAAGAAAGGCCTGGCTTCCATGCTTTTGTCGCAGGATTCCGGGAGCCTCCTTATTGCCCTGGGAGTTATCGTAATTGTGGCCATGCTTATTATCCCGCTGCCTACATGGCTGCTTGATACTTTTATGGCCTTTAACCTGATGCTGTCCCTACTGGTTTTGCTGATTGTACTATACAGCCAGAAACCTACTGAATTTAACCTTTTCCCGACTGTGCTGCTGGTCCTTACCGTGTTCAGCCTCGCGCTCAATGTTTCTTCCACGCGGCTTATTCTGACCCAGGGCGCCAAATTCAACGGCCGCATGATCAAAGCCTTTTCGTCCTTTGTTGTAGGATCGGGGGGAACCCAGGGTCTTGTAATCGGCTTTATCATTTTTATCGTTATTATCGCGGTCCAGGTAATTGTTATTACCAAGGGATCAACCAGAATCTCCGAAGTAGCCGCAAGGTTTATGCTGGACAGTCTGCCCGGCAAACAAATGACCATTGACAACGAATACACCCAGGGCGCCATTACCCAGGAAGAAGCTACCAGACGCAAGGCGGAGCTTCAGCAGGAATCCGATTTTTACGGATCAATGGACGGAGCTTCCAAGTTTATCTCCGGCAACGTCAAGGTAGGAATTTTTATTGTTGTAATTGACGTTCTTGGCGGCATCATAATCGGGATGACTCTGCACGGCGAGCCGATTGATCTGGCGGTCACAACCTACGCCTCGCTTACGATCGGCGACGGCCTTTTAACCCAGTTCCCGGCCCTGTTAATTTCAACTGCCATGGGTATTGTTGTAACCCGGGCGGCTTCCACCGGAGACCTCGGCGAGCAGGTTTCAAACCAGTTTTCCAAATATGCCAAGGCATACTGGATCGGCGCTGCTGTGCTGTTCGCGATTGCCTGGCTTCCCGGTTTTCCAAAATACGTGCTGTTTCCCATGTCCGCCCTTATCGGAGTTTACGCGTACCGGCTGGGCCTCAAACAAAAGAAACAAAGTTTTAATGTAGAACTCATGGCTAAAGCAGGTGAGCCCAAAAAAGCAAAGGAAGAAGTCCAGGAAGTTTCTACAATTGAACCGCTGGATCCGCTGTCACTGGAACTTGGCTTTGGTCTTATTCCCCTGGTCGACAAGGACAAGGGCGCCGATCTGCTGGAACGCGTATTAAGGGTTCGCCGTGAAACCGCCTTAAACTTGGGCATTGTAATTCCTACAATACGTATTATAGATAACATGCTCCTGGGCTCATCGGAATATTGTTTTAAAATCCGTGGCATAGAAACGGGCAGGGGAGCGATCAGGCTCGGCTACTACCTCTGCATGAAACCGGCCGGTTCCGAGATCGAGGACATTCCCGGCGAAAAAACAAGGGAACCGGTTTTTGGACTGCCCGCCCTCTGGATCACCGAAGATCGCAGGGACGAGGCGGAGAGGCTCGGTTACAATGTCGTTGATCCGCCTTCGATAATCGCCACCCACCTGACCGAAATTGTAAAACACCACGCCGCCGAGATCCTTGATCGCCAGATTACCCAGTCTATACTGGAAGGCCTGCGCAAGAATTATTCGGCCGTTGTTGACGAGGCCTATGCGCCGCTCAACCAGCAAAACGGGTCAGGGCTGCCGCTGGGGAGCATTCAGAAGGTGCTGCAGAATCTGCTGCGCGAGCAGGTTTCAATACGGAACATGGTAACGATCCTTGAAGCTGTAGCGGATTTTTCCCGGCTGTCAACGGATGTCCGTTTTGTCACGGAAAAAGCGCGCCAGGCCCTTGCCAGCCAAATCTGCCGCCAGTATGCCGATGATGACCGCTGTCTCCATGTGCTGACTATTGATCCGGCTCTCGAACAAAAAATCATCGAAAGTAAAATTCCAAACAATACCGGTGATGTAATAGCCGCGCTTGAACCGTCAATGCACAAGGCCTGGATCGAAAGTCTGCGCAGGGCAATAGAGGCAATAGGCAAGCACGGTTACGCGCCTGTTCTGCTCTGTTCGGAGGCTGCCAGATTCCTTACGCGTACATTATTGGACAGGGAATTCCCGCAGGCCGCGGTGCTGTCAATACTGGAAATAGCTCCGGATTTTAAAGTAGAAACGATCGGGACGATCCGAATAAATTAGCAGGATAAGGAAATGCAGCAGTATTTTACAGAACAGGCAGAAAATTACGAAGAAGCTTACCGCAAAGTCCGCGAAAAATACGGGGACACTGCGACCATACTTCTTCGCAAAACTGTATTGATACGCGGCGGGTTTTTGGGGCTCTTTCCCAGGGAAGGGGTTGAAGTTTCGGGTCCCATTCCCCTAAGGGCAAGTACCTACAAGACAGCCGGCGGATATACAATCCCAAGAGAAATTTCGTATCCAAAAGAAACGTCGTATTCAAAAGAAACGTCGTATTCAAAAGAAACGTCGTATCCTAAGGAAACGGTGCTTCCAAAGGAAGCTTCGTATCCAAAGGAAACGTCGTATCCGAAGGATACGTTAGATTTTGAAACAAGGAAGGCCAATGTCCTGGCTGCCGCAGGCCAAAAAGATCCCACAATAGCGATGATTTTTAACGAAGTAAAAACCATCAAGGAAAAAATTGAAAACCAGGCGGAGCGCGGCGGACATCCCAGTCTTGACCGCCTGGATGAAATACTGTGCCAGAGTGATTTTCCTTCTGCCTACAGGACCAAAATTCTGGACAGGGTTAAAAAAGAATTTCCCCTCGACAGCCTTAACGATTTTGACGCGGTCCAGGAGAAGGCGCTTGAATGGATAGGCGAGAGCATTTCCATTTTCCGCGAAGATAAATACCAGCGCCGCCCCCGCATTATGATTCTGGTCGGCCCGACCGGAGTCGGCAAAACCACGACCATCGCGAAACTCGCGGCCAACTTTGGCATTGATTCCAGCGGCCGCAAAATCCGCGAGATTGTTCTGGTTACCATTGATACGTTCAGGATAGGAGCGCGGCAGCAGCTTGAAGCCTACGGTAAGATTCTTCAGTCTCCCTGTTACGCGGTTGATGAGTACAGCGAGTTAAAAAGAACAATTGCCATTCACTCTGACGAAGCCGACATGATCCTCATAGATACAGTCGGCAAAAGCCCCAGGGATCCTGAAAAACTGGGCCAAATGAAAAAACTGCTGAACGCCGCCGGTGAGCTGCCCGGTACAGCCGAAGTCCACCTTGCCGTGTCCGCAGCCACCAAATCAAGCGATTTGGAAGATATACTTCAGCAATTTGAGCCGTTTAATTACAAATCCGTAATTATTACAAAAATGGACGAAACTGCCAGAATAGGAAACATTATAGGAGTACTGGCGGAAAAAGGAAAATCCGTGTCATATATAACAAACGGGCAAAAAGTTCCGGCAGATATCCGCAAGGCTTCGGTTATTGATTTTCTTATAAACCTGGAAGGCTTCAAAGTTAACCGGAATAAACTGGAAGAACGTTTTCCCGAACCTTCCTCCGAACAGTTCAGGAAATGGAGTTAATTATGGAAGATCAGGCGGAGAAGCTCCGGGAAATAATGCGCCAGAAAACTGATAAGTTTTCTGAGAAAACCGATAAGTTTTCTGAGAAGAATACCGTACAGCAAAAGCAAAAACCTGCCGGTACTTCCGGCACGGGCAATACAGGTTACATAGATTTATCAAAACCGGAACCTTTGATTTCACAGCAAAATCAGGCCGGCCAGAGCGGTCCGGTTAAGAACAAGACCAGAATCATTACGGTAACCAGCGGGAAAGGCGGCGTAGGCAAAACCAATGTCGCCGTGAATATGGCGCTTGCCTACGCAAGAATGGGAAAAAAGGTGCTGGTCATGGACGCCGACCTGGGGCTGGCCAATGTCAATGTAATGCTGCGCATGACCCCGCGCTACAACCTTTACCATGTAATCCGCAAACAAAAGACCATGCAGGAAATAATCGCGGAGACCGATTACGGAATTTCGATCGTCGCCGGCGCTTCGGGATTTTCCAAAATCGCCAACCTGACCGAGGAGGAAAGACAGTACTTTATCCAGGAACTTGAGACATTATCAAACGCAGACATAATTATCATAGATACCAGCGCCGGTGTTTCAAGCAACGTCCTGGATTTTATCGCGGCTGCCGATGACGCGGTTATTATTACCACGCCTGAACCTACTGCCATTACGGACGCTTATGGTATTATAAAAATAATAGCCACCGAATACGACGATCTTAACCTTGGGTTAAAACTGGTAGTCAACCGCGTCAAATCCGCAATGGACGCCAAGAAAGTCGCGGACCGGATGACAACCATCGCAGGTCAGTTCCTTAATCTTAAAGTGGATTACCTGGGATTTATTTATGAGGACCAGATGGTTTCCCAGGCGGTATTGAAACAAAAACCGTTTATGTCCATGGATCCCCGCAGCAAGGCGTCCCAGTGCATTCAGCATATAGTCGGCAAACTGGAAAAAAGTGAGTCCAGGCATTCCGGAGGTTTTACTTCCATGTTAAAGAGGCTTTTTGGCCGTTCTTAAAGGAATATTGCGATGTTCAACCTAAGAGTAAGTATCATAGCCGGCGGCCTGGCTTTTATCCTCTCCCTTATGATCGGTGTACTCAGCAGATCTTCTTTTCCGGCGCTTGTTCTTAGGCCCCTGCTTTTTGGCATCCTTTTTTTTGGGCTCCCGGTTTTAATTTCCCTTCTTGTCAGCCGTTTTTTGCCCGAACTCCTTGATAATTCTGCCAATGCGCCGGATATTCCGCTGCCCGGTTCAAAAATTGATATAAGGGAAAATGCGGCATCAATGCCTGTCATGCCGGCCATGCCTGCGGTTCCCGCAGAAGACGGCGCACCCGATTACGCTGCGGCTGATGAATCCGAAGAAGGGCTTGGCAATATTACTGACGCAATCAATATAGCTGCTGCCAATGTGTCCGCCGAAGCGCAGACCGGCCAGGCTGCACCGGCAGGAACCATACCCGCAGGTCTGGATCAAGACACTCAAAAAAGCTATAATGACAGGAAGCAGGGGAATGTACCCTTATCAGAGGGCGGTTTTGATATTCTACCCGATTTGGAAAGCCTGGCCGGCGCGTTTATGCCTGCCGCCGGGAATAAAGAAGAGGAAACTTATGAATATCCGGAAAGCGACGTCCCCAAAAGGTCATCAATGGGAAGTAAATCTAAAAAAATGGATGTCGATTTTAGTCCCAAGGACCTTGCTGCCGGTATCCGGACAATAATTGATAAACAAGAAGGTTAATTATGGGGAAAGTCCCCGGAGAAAAAGGTACAACTGTTCCGCTTGAACAAAAAACAGAAGATGAACTCTGGCTGCTGTACCGCCGGGACAAGGATCCCAAGGTTCGGGATACCTTCATTAGACAATACGCTCCGCTTGTTAAATACGTGGCCGGCAGGGTCGCCGTAGGCATGCCGTCAAATGTTGAATTTGACGATCTGGTCGGGTATGGGGTTTTTGGACTCCTGGACGCGATCGACAAATTCGACCCGGAAAAAAATGTAAAATTCAAAACTTACGCTGTTCAGCGTATCAGGGGCGCCATTTTTGATGAATTGCGTTCAATAGACTGGGTTCCGCGTTCGGTGCGCCAAAAAACCCGGCAAGTGGAAGAAGCAATAGGCACACTTGAAGCCCGTCTTGGCAGAACAGCCACTGATCAGGAAATCGCGGGCGCTCTGGGTATGGGCGAAGACGAATACGCCAAAACCATGATTAAGATTTCCGGCACATCAATACTTTCCATCCACGAAGTTTGGTATTCCGGCGACGAAAACGACAAAGTCTCCATAGGGGACAGCATTGAGTCTCCTTCCAGCATGAACCCCGAAGTAATGGCAGAGAGAGACGAAATTCGGCGGGTTATTGTAGAAGCTATTAATGAACTTCCCGACAACGAGAAAAAAATACTTGTTCTGTATTATTTTGAAGACTTAACCCTCAAGGAGATTGGTCAGGTTCTGGGCGTTACCGAATCCCGTGTATCCCAGCTCCATACCAAAGCCATATTACGGCTCCGGTCAAGGTTAAAAAACAGCCGGAAAGGAATAGTATAAACTCATAATGGTCGATTTTATCCAGCTTCAGGATATGATCAAGGATCAATTGGCTCTGGACCGGTCTGTAAAGGCTGTTACTGCCAAAGGTTCCACTCTTGAAGAAGCTGCCGCCGAAGCCGCGACGCTTTTGGATATACCGGTCCGCCGTCTTGAATACGAAATTACTGAAAAAGGCAGTTCCGGTTTTTTGGGAACCGGCAAAAAAGAATGGGTAATAAGCGCCTACGAACGCAAGACCGCAAAAATCGAACAGGAAGCAGCCAAAGAACCGGAGAACGAAACAGAAGATAAGGAATTTATCGAAGATTTGGACGGGGACGCCTTTGTCCACCTCAATACTGACGGTGTTTATTTAAAAATAATTCCTCCCAAGGGCAGAGGTAAAAAAATCCCGGAATCAGAAACTAAAAAGATAATCGAAAACCGTATGGTAGCCGATTACGACGCGGAAACCGTAACCCGGGCAGTAAGGGAAGCAAAGGGCGAATATATACGGATAGGCGATTTCCAGCACAACCCTATAAATGACTGCCAGGCGATGGTCAGCATCCAGGAAGGCGAAATGAAGGCCTTTATAACGGTTACGCCTCCCGGCGCTGGCGGATGCGATATTTCGGTGGAAACCCTTCTAAGTTATTTACGGAACAGCCGCGTTGTTCACGGGGTAAACGAAGAACTCCTGTCAGACTTTGCGGACCGTCCCATATACCGGGAAAAAATAACTGTAGCGGAAGGTACAAAACCGGTAAACGGAAGAGACGCCTATATTCAGTATAATTTTGAAACAGATCAGAGCAGGCTTAAGCTGCGGGAAGGAAGCAACGGCCGCATAGACTTTAAAGAATTGAACATAATCCAGAACGTTGTGCAGAACCAGCACCTGGCCAAAAAAATACCGCCGGAAGAAGGCGTTATGGGCAGGACTGTAACCGGCAAGGTAATTCCCGCCAAAAACGGCAAAAATATAAATTTACCCCTGGGCAAGAACGTTCATCTGGGAGACGACGAAGCAACCATAATCTCGGATATCAGCGGCCAGGTAGTACAAAGCGGCGGAAAAATCAACGTCGAACCCATTTATACTGTCAACGGTGATGTTAATTTAAAGACCGGCAATATAATCTTTTTGGGCACCGTTATCATCAACGGGAATGTCGAAGACGGTTTCTCTGTAAAAGCGGCCGGCAACATCGAAGTAAACGGCACGGTAGAAAAAGCAGAGCTGGACGCGGAAGGCGACATCATTGTACACCAGGGGATTACCGGCAAAAATACCGGCCTTATCAAGGCCGGGCGATCCATATGGGCCAGGTTTATAGAAAATTCGATAATTGATTCCGGCAATATGGTCGTAGTTTCAGACGGGATCATCAACTCCCAGGTTAACGCATACAAACGCATTATCTGCCAGGGAAAGAGGGCGCATATTGTGGGCGGACGGCTCCGCGCTTCAGAAGAGATCAATGCCAAAATATTGGGCAACCCTACAAGCGGCACCGACACGGTCTGCGAAGTAGGATTTGATCCAAAGAGCAAAGAGCAGCTTGAAACACTTACCGCCGGCCGTGAAGGAATCGAAAAGAAACTGGAAGAAATTCAGCTTAATCTGCAGACTTTAATAAACATCAAGAAACAGAGAAAAACCCTGCCGGAGGACAAGGAAGCCTATCTCCATGAGTTGATGGATCAGCGCCAGCTTCTGATGGGCGACCTCAGAAAAACAAAAGAAGGAATTGCCAAACTGCAGGAGTTTCTTACCAGCATCAAAACCAGGGGAAGAATTTCAGCTTCCTCAAAAGTATATCCGGGAGTCCGGGTTTTTATACGGGATGCTTCCAGCGAAATCCGGACCGAATACAGGGCCGTGACTTTTATACTGGAAGACGGCCTTATACGGGTTACCAAATATGAGGAACCCAGCGATGAAACAAGGAAGGCGCCGGATGGCTATGCAGCCAATTGATCAGCAGACCCTGTTCACCCAGATGGACAAGGTCGGCAAAAATCAGGTTCTGCAAAAAGAGGGGCTGCAGCTGCAGGCTTCTCTCCAGCATACAGAGAGCCAGAAAAAGGCAGAACAGCAGGTAAAGTCGGTTAACCAAGCCCAGGACATGGGATACGGAACATCCAAAATCAAGGATGAAAATTCCCATTCCCCGGGGCAGGAAAAAAAATCCAAAGATAACGAATCTGGCGATGATGAAAAGAAAAATGAAAAAGCCGCTGCTGCCCAAAATAATTACTTCCGCGATCCGACTCTGGGCCGCAACATTGATATAAGCGGTTAACGCAGTGTCATGGCCCTACATTGTTTCCATTGCAGGCTTTATTGTCGCGTGTTTTTCATTTATTTATTTGCGCTCTTATATAAACAAAAAAACAAGTTATGACAGTACGCTGCGGGAAGTCAGGGATGAAGTAAACCGTATTATCAAAAACATTGATGAGATAACCGACAAGGACATTTCGTTAATAGAAGATCGCGAAAAACGCCTCAAAGAAATTCTTGAAGATACTGAAAAACGTCTGGGGCTTTTAACCCGCGAGCTTGACCGGCGTGAAACTGCGGAAAAAACTTACCGTGAGATGGGTAAAAACCCAGCGCGTATTATTGATACCCTAAAAACTTTTAAGAGCGCGCCGTCCGCTGAGCCGGCATTATCGCCGGCTGTACAGCAGGCATCTCCGCCTGCCGCAGCGCTGCCGCAAACCGCCGCGCTGACTGTTGCTGCGCCGCAATCAGTTATATCACCTGCGCCGCAACCCGCGGTTCAGTCTGCGCTACCGCAACCCGCTGCGCCGCCGGCAATACCGCTGGAAGAACAAATCCGCGAATTGGCAAGGTCAGGGTTTCCCGCGCAGGCGATTGCATCGCGGCTGGGCATAAGTATTGCGGAAGCGGAATTCGCTGTCGCTTTGCAGATGCGCAGGGAAGAGTAGCACAGAGTCAGTTGTGCGGGGTAAGCGCATTGCGCAGCACTGCCCCTGCGCTGTTTACAAACCTTTTTTAAAAAAGAACTACAATTGAACTACAATTGAACTACAATTGAACCCTTGCCGACAATGAAGCGCCAAGCTGGGTATCAATTAAATTGTACATCAATGTCAGGTCAAGTTTTAATATCAGGATATTGAAAGAAACCCCGCCAAAGGCACGGAAGTTCCAGGCTTCGTTTTTAATAATACTGGAAATCCCATCCATGGCGACAGTCATTTGCTGCAGGCCGTTGTCGGTCAGATATTGTTTTATAACGGCTTTTACGTCCGGATCAATTGGATCACCGTCATAGGTGGTGTCGGCTTTAACATCGTATCCCGCCTGTGACCATGAGTATCCCGCGCCAACACCGATATAGGGTGTTAGAATCAGAATCTGTTTTGATATTTGGGCCTTTGCCTCAATACCTTTGGTTTCCCAAAGCAGATTTATCTGGGGTTTGGAAATTGTAAGCGCTTTGCCGGCGATATCAAAACTGGTATCGCTGCCGATTGACGCGCCGATGCCGCCGCTTAAATAGTTGAACCCAACGCCGATTGACAAATTGGGAAGCAGCAGATTGGATTTACCGTCCAGAACGGCCCAGCGGATATCCGCGCCGGCCATTGTATACTTCATGCTGTAGGGTATACCCATCATTTTAATCGAAGGCAAAGTCCCGAATTTTACCCCAACGTCAAAAGGCAGGAACAAACCGCCTATCCTGGCTTCCGCGGCCCAGGCCGGAATTATCATTTTGCCGGTAAGCAGCGGATTTGTCGGAATCTGGTAACCCAAAAGATCTGCCACGCCCTTGAGTGCCGGCATGTCCAGGGTTGTAACGCCGAATGTTCCTCCAACGCCAAAGTGCGGAGGCAGGCTTGGGAAAAATTTACCGATATAGGCGTCCGACCAGTTAAGGCCCAGGGCGGAATTGAACGGCAGTGATTTGGCCAGAGTCGTGGAAAGATCGACTACGTTTTTTTGCAGATCATCAATGGGATTGTCCACAGCGTATGCGCTAAAAACCGCAAAAATCAGAATAAATATCAATAAAAATGCTTTTTTCCGGAATAAGTTCATTGGCGCCTCCTAGGCTTAAATTTTAAACTTCTATTTAAAATATATCCCATGATGATGGAATTATCAATTATTTATGATACTATTTTTATTCATTGTATTATCTTTTAATAGTATTATTTTTCAAAGGAAGGGCAATATGACTTCAAGAGAACGTATACTGGCGGCGTTAAACCACAGGCAGCCGGACAAGGTGCCTGTCGATTTCGGCGGGACAGTAGTATCCGGCATCAGCGCGTCTATTGTTTATAAACTCCGCAAAGCTTTTAAACTGCATGAACATCCTGTCAGGGTTATTGAACCGTATCAGATGCTGGGAGAAATAGAAGATGATTTGAGGGAAAAACTCTGTGCTGACTGCGCTTTTGTCATGCCGTATACCTGCCTTTTTGGTTACAG
Source organism: Treponema sp. (assembly GCA_009780855.1). Taxonomy (GTDB): domain Bacteria; phylum Spirochaetota; class Spirochaetia; order Treponematales; family Breznakiellaceae; genus WQZG01. Next base: position 1,477 of record WQZG01000010.1, on the reverse strand, counting down.
GCTTGAAAACTGGAAACCGTGGACTTTGTTTGACGGCACTCCTGTACTTGTTCCCGGAGATTTTAATACTGTCCCCGCGCCTGACGGCGGACTTTATCAATACCCGCTTGGAGATAAATCTGTACCGCCCAGCGGATATATGCCAAAGGGAGGTTTTTATTTTGACGCGCTTATCCGCCAGACCGGAAACTTTGATGACGAAAATCCTTCTGTTGAAGACAACCTTGAGGAATTCAGCATTGTAAACGATGATATGTTAAAACATTTTCAGAATGAAACCGAAAAAATCCGCAAAAATACAAATTGCGCCGTTGTCATGGCCACGCCCGGTACAGGCCTTGGAGACATTGCGCATGTTCCCGCTCCGTTTCTCAAACACCCCAAAGGCATAAGAGATGTAGAGGAATGGTATATTTCCCTGGCCAGCCGGCAGGGTTTTATAAAAGAGTTGTTTGACGCCCAGACGCAGATCGCGCTAAAAAACCTGGCCCTGTTAAAACAGGCGGCGGGCGCCAATATCGATGTTGTACAGCTTTGCGGGTCGGACCTGGGAAGCCAGCAGGGCCCCATGTGTTCGGTCACGGCTTTTGAGGAACTGTACCTGCCGTATTACAAACGCATGACAGACTGGATTCACGCCAATACCGGATGGAAGGTATTTAAACACTGCTGCGGGTCGATAAAGCCGTTAATACCCGGATTAATCGAAGCAGGTTTTGATATACTCAACCCTGTGCAAAACAGCGCCAAAAATATGGATCCAGCCGTGTTAAAAAACGAGTTCGGCAGTAAAATAACTTTTTGGGGCGGCGGAGTAGATACCCAGCATACCCTGCCTTTCGGCACTCCTGAAGAAGTACGCAGGCAGGTTACCGGCCGCATCAATATTTACAACAGGGACGGCGGCTATGTATTCAATACAATTCACAATACACAGCCGGGTACACCTGTGCAGAATTTTCTTGCCATGATCGAGGCAATTAAACAGTTCAGATAAAGCCGGCAGGCGTTGGGCCGGCGCTGCCGTTTATGCGTTTGTCAATCAGCATTGCAAGAGAAATAGCAGGATTTATGTGGCAGCCCGATACTCCGCCTATAACATAAGCCATTGCCACAATCGACAGACCGAATGCCATCGCAACCGCCAAATGCCCGCCGTTGGAAGCCGTGCCCAAAAACACCGCGCTGCCGCAGCCCATAAAAACCAGAACCATTGTACCGATAAGTTCGGCAGCATACTTTTTTAAATTATTTTGCATAATTTAATTATTCCATAATAAGTGTGACTTTCAATTGGCTGCGGGTGCGCCTAACTGCGGCAGCGGCGACTAAAGTGACACCTGTGAGTAAAAGCGGTGTTAAAAATCAGTGAAAATGTCCCCTATGGCGTTCAATAGAAATGTCCCCTTTTGCTCAAAAACCAATAGAAATGTCCCTATGCAAAAGAGGAGCATTTAAGGCTTTAATCATCAAACAT
>WQZG01000009.1 GCA_009780855.1 Treponema sp. | reverse complement strand
TTGTTAACTGTAAAGAATTAAAATAAATGCGGCTGCTTTTTATTGACGCCAGGCTTTCGCTGAATTTCTTCCCCTTTCTCATCATATTTAATAATGTAATCGCGTAGTTTCTTGTATGACATTCAATGCCTTCCCCGCAGAGCACCTGCAGCGCGGCAGCCAAAGAGATTCTTCCCTTAAGCAGGGTTAAAAGCATCTGTAAAAAATAAACCGTTGCTTTACTGCTCTTCATGGCTGCCCTCCCAGTTCGCGTTTGATTTCCTGTACTGTAGAAATTCCTGAACCGGCTTTTTCGCGCGCGTCATCCCAAAGCGTTTTGTGGTTTATTTTTAATAAGTGAGCCTGCAGCAGTTCTGTTTTAATTCCGCCTGCAATTATTGCCCGTAATGTCTCGTCTGTGTTTATAATCTCCGCAATTACTGTCCTGCCGAACCAGCCAGTGTTAAGACAGCGGGGACATCCTGCATTATTGCAGTCAGGGCATATTTTGCGGATAAGCCTCTGTGTGATTATCATTTTTAATACCGGCGCAATTGTATAATCAGGTATTCCCAAATCCCGCAGACGGTAAATTGCTTCTGCCGCGTTATTGGTATGCAGGGTTGCAAAAACAAGGTGGCCGGTAAGGGCGGCCCTTGCGGCAAGTTCAGCAGTTTTGGTGTCCCTGATCTCGCCTATCATTATGATGTCCGGATCCTGTCTGAATATCCGGCGCAGTATTGATTCAAAAGTCAGATCCAGTTCCTCATTAACCTGGATCTGGGTAATGTCGTCGATACGGTATTCCACCGGATCTTCGATAGAAATAATTTTACAGTTCCTGTCCTTTAATTCTTTGAGTATCGCCGCAAGCGTCGTTGTTTTTCCGGAACCTGTAGGGCCTGTAACCAGAATGAGTCCTGATGAGACCAAAAGCAGGCTGCGCAGACTGGTTTGATGCGCGGCGGAAAATCCCAGAGAATCCAAATTAAGCGGAACGTCGGATCGGTTAAGCAGGCGCAGTACAATTGATTCTCCCCAAATGGTCGGAACAATTGAAATCCGCACATCAAGGGAATAATCGTTTGTTTTAATGTCGATATGGCCGTCCTGGGGTCTGCGGTTTTCCAGGATATTCAGATTTGCAAGCACTTTTAACCGCGCCGAAACCGAAGCAGCGCGTTCTTTTGAAAGTACCCTGGCGGATTGCAGGAGGCCGTCCACCCTGTACCGTATTGAAGATTCGTTTGGACCCGATTCGATATGAATATCAGAGGCGCGTCGGGAAAGGGCTTCCAAAAAAATACTGTTAAGCAGATTAACCGCCGGCGCGTCGTCTGCTATCCGGTCAATTTTATTTTCAATGCCTGTAATTAAAGCCGCATCCGTGCTGACCCCGCCCAAATCGGTTTCTGTTTTTTCTGTTTCAGAATACATCTGCGACAATTTGATATTAAAAGTTTCCTGATCCACCACGCTGAATATGCATTGGTATCCCGGATAAGCTTTTTTTACCCTGTATTTTAAAACAGTGTCATTGATGTCGGTAAGGCCAAAAAACATTATTTTGCCTTCTGTACCGGTTGCTATTATCCCGTTGGCCGCGCAGAACCCAGGTTTAAGGAGAACGTTATTCATAATTGCCCCCGGCCGTTAAAGGCTCTACAAACCGCGCGTACAGGGAAGATATTTTTTTACCGTCATTTTCGTTATTTGACAGATCAACATGGGGGACAAGGTAAATAATCATCTGGGTATTTTCCGCGGTATTGTCTTTGGTTTTGAATAACCATCCAAGGATGGGTATTTTTGAAATAAAAGGTGTCCGCTGTTCAATAATGGTGGAATCGTTTTGCCGCAAGCCGCTTAGGACCACGGTTTCTCCCGAACGGGCGCGGACCTGGGTGGTCAGGACTTTTTCTGATGTAGGCGGGGGATTGCCTGCTGAAGAGGACACATCGGCTCCGCGTTTGGAAACGGACGCGCTGACTGTAGTTGTGATCATGCCGTCGCCGGAGACCCAGCCTTTTATTTCCAGTACGAGACCGGAAACTATTTCCCTGGTGACGCCGGAATAGATTGGCTTGCCGGTGTCGGGATCGATATTGGAATCACGGTACCTGTATGTGCTGGTGTTCTGGAATTTTATTTCCTGGCCCGACAGCCCGAACAGTGTCGTATCCGCAAATACGCTTGCCTGGTTGTCAGAGATTGCCGCGTTCAGTTTTGCCGCGAACTGGTACCCAAATACCGTGATTATATCGAAGTTGAGGTTTAGCAGATTTCCCAGCCTGCCTGTAACCATATTCCTGTCTCCGGGCCGCACCGGACGCGCTTCGGCCTGGACATTCCAGTTGAGGTTTGTACTGTCCTGTACCTGGATAATAAAAAGATCGTAGCGGATCCGCGGCTGCGGCCGGTCGATAATTTCGAGATCTTTGAGGAACAGCGCTTTTTGTTCTCCGCTTCCGGTATAGAAAAATGTAGTGCTGTCTCCCGCGTCAATTAATTCTTCCCTGCGCGCAGACGGCGGCAGGGACCGGAACAGATCTTCGGTTTTGATGTATTTGAGCCTGATTGATTCAGAATTACCGGGCGCGTCGATCGTATGTATAAATTCATTGATATCCGCAAACAATTCGTCTGTTACAAATGCGAGGAACGAATGGTTGTTTGACATCGCAATGGTCTGTATGCTGCCAAAACGAATCTGCAGTATTGAAAGAACTTCTGTAACCTGGCGGTATCTGGTTCTGAATAATTGCCAGGACTTCCCTTCATTTTTAATGCTGCCTATAATTTCGGATTGCTGTACGGGAAATATATAATACATGGAACCGATTTCCCTGCACTCGCCGCTTCCCAGCTCAAGGATCAAATCCAGGGCCTGTTCGAATCTTTTGCCGCTAAATTTGATTCTGTCGATGGTTTGATCGTTATGTAAAAAAGAAACATATTCCCTTTTGGCCGTTTGGAAAAATTTATCCAGAACATCCCTGATTCGCGATTGCTCTATTTCCGCATCGAAAATTCCGTTTTCTTCCTTAATATTTAATTTACCTGTTGCGGCAGCCAGCATGGGAGGAAACGGCGCAGGGTTTTTCTTTATGTGAATATAATTTCCCAAAACCTCGACCATGTAATCGGTAAAGGGCTTCATTACCAGTTCGGCCGCCTCATTCGGGCCGGAGGCTTCAAGATGTACCGAGATGCCGGAAGCCGGCAATATGTCCGTAATTATGGCCGCTCCGGTTTTTCTTGAAAGTTTGTCAAAAATCTGGGCGGCCGCCGCGTCATAGGAATCCAGAATAATTTTTCCTGTATTACTTACATTGATCCTGATTTTGGAAACAACCCATACATCAGGATTTTTCTCCGCGAACAGCCTGTTTGCCAGCAGAAATGAATCAAAGGCCTTTTCAAATTCCGGACCATTATACTGAAAACTGCCCGTCCCCGTTACCGTATCATCTCCGATAATGGAAACTTTTGAATATGTGGAAAATGCGTACAGGATTTCCCGTATTTGCTGATCCACAAAATCAAAACTGATAAGCTGTTTGCCCGTTGTTTGTCCAAAAGCCAAAAAGGAAACCAGACCGAACATCAATATTATCATGATAATCAAAACCGGCTTTTTCATTATTTACCTCCAAAAAAACATTAAAATACTTCCTGCCGCCATACAGGGTATAAACGGAATTACCTTTCTTTTTGAAATGATGATTAAAATTACGCCGGCCGCACACGCGTATCCGGCCGCAATAAACCATTGCTCCAGCCCAAACACCATGCCAATCAAAGCCGAATACCAGACATCCGCCAGCCCGAGTTTTTTTCCTGATAAAAAATAAGCTGTCAGGAAAACCAATAAACCGGCAAACAATCCCGCGGCGGACTCCGTTGTAATGATTACGCTGTCCGCCAGTCCGCCAATAATAAAAAAGAACGGAAACGCTAAAGCAAATACAATACGCGGGACAGCGCCGGTTTTTATATCCGCGGCGGAAATACCTGCGGAAAAAAGTGTGAACAAAATTGCCACAGGAATTTTTTGCCCCATTTAACCTTATATGGTTTTAATGCATCGAATTGCTTTTAAATGATTTTATTTTTTTTTCTTTTATTACATTTGTCATAAATTTTTGAAATTTCTAATTTTTTTCTTCAAAAATTCCACATATTTCCAAAGTCATTGCCAATAATGGCCGGCGGGATTTTTGTCCCGCAAAAAACCATTTATCCCTGGCGGAGGAATTATGTCCGGAATTAAAAGATTGTTTTTTCTTGTGTTAATTGTGTGCGCGCTTTTTGCCGCATTTAATACTCCACTCCTGTTTGCCGGTTCGGACGGAGGCGATAACGGAAATGTAAATCCCGAACCGCCCCCGCTCCCGCCTCCCGAGGATCCTCTTCCGGTTGATGATGAGGAACCATCCGGCCCGACCCAGGATGAAATTGACGCGGCCCTGGAAGAGAGAGCTAAAGAATTGGGCAAGGATGTAAGTGAATTAACCGATGAAGAAAGGCAGCAGGTCATTGATGATTTACAGGCCGCGTACGATGAAAGAAAAAGTAAAGAGTCGGATGACGACGGTGATCCCGTACTTGTTACTTCCGGCAGGTACACAATGGAAACAACTGATATAAAAATTAACGGCAGCGTGTTTAATATAAAGCGCAAATATTTAAGCGACGAAAAAACCTGCGGCAGCATGGGAACAGGCTGGCTAGTTTCTCTGGACAGCAGAATTATCCGCGGTATTACTGTACTGGATAATGACGCTCTGCATACAGCAGAAAAACTTACGGCCGAAATTTCTGAACTGTACAGACAGATCGCAAATCCTTCTATTGCAAATTCTGTGTACCGGGATATTTACCTTCCGGCACTTGCCAAACTTGAAAGTTTTAAAACAACAAAACTGCTCAACGATGAACTGTACGGTCTTAATCAATATGTCAGGTTCAGCGGAGCGCCGTCATATTATGAAGTAACCGGCATCGGTAAATTAACATTGATTGACGAAGACGGGACTCCGGTTGTATTTGAACCCTCCGGCGGCGGCGTGTGGATTCCGGTAGATAGTCCGCAGCGTCTGTATATGCGCATTGAAACCAAAGACGGTAAGGGCGCCCAAAGTACGGCAGGTTTCCTGCTTTACGGCCGGGGCGGAGTTGTCCGGGAATATAACGGAAACGGTCTGCTCATCAATATAACTCAGCCGGATAATACCCAAACCCAAATAATAAGGGACGAAAATTCAAAAGCTGTCCGTGTTGTTGGGCCCCATAAAAATGAATGGATAATAAATTATTCCGGTAATTTTATAAGCAGTATCGTGACGCCTGCAATGACAGAAGTACGCTATAAATATACAGGCAGCAGCCTTGCGGGAGTAACCGATACGGACACAGACTCGGTTGAATTTGTTTACGGGAACGGACGGTTGAATGAAATCAAAAAACCGGACAACAGTTCCATAAAAATCCATTACGGCTATACCGGGCCTGCAGGTACAATGCTTGTAACTGCGACAACCAACGAAGAAGGCGCAGACGAGCAGTTTGAATATTACCCCCTGCAGCATCTGACTGTATACACCAATTATTCAGGTTTGATAACGCGCCATTATTATGATGAAAGTCACCGGACTGTCCGTACCGAATCCGCAGACGGCAGTATAAGGACCTGCAGTTATAACGCGGCCGGCCAGCTCGAACGGGAAAATATCAACGGGTTTGAAACCAATTACATTTATGATTCGCGCGGAAACATCGCCCAAAAAATATACAGCGGCAGCAAACGGGAAACCTGGGAATGGAATAATAACGACCGGCTGACAATGTATACGGACACGGACAACATTGTGACCGAATACCGGTATGACACCAGCGACAATTGTACCGGGATTTCGCGCGGCGGGATTTTGGTTTTTACAGGAATTTATGACAGCGCCAACAGGCTGACTTCAAGCCGCGAAGGCGATCGCGCGGAAATAAAGTACGGGTATGACGGCAATGATTATCTGACAGCAAGAATAATTACTGCCGGAGGCCGGGAAATAAGGGAATCATGGAAATATGACGGACTCGGACGCGTAACCGGATACACCGACGGCGCCGGCAGGGTTAATGAATATTTCTACTTTAAAAATCAAATAATCCAGACAAACCCTTTAAAACTGGAAACTTCCTTTTTTTACAGCAACAGAAAAGATCTGGTCCGTATTATAGAAAAAGATCTTTTGACCGGCCTGGAACGTAAAATTGATATTGATTACGACAAACGCCATCTGCCCCTTGCCGTTACTGACGGAACCGGAAACATTACCCGGTACGAATATAGACCGGACGGTAAAATGACCAAAAAAATTATGGGGCCCTGGTATCTGGAATACAACTACGATTTTACCGGCCGGATCAATTCGATCACAAGGGGAATGGCCGGCAGCGATGAAAAATATACCGAATCCTACTCGTATACCAGCCTGGCCGGCGGATATGAATACCGGGAAACCATGATACCGGGCTCCGGCGTAACCGGCTTTAATATCGATCCCTGGGGCGCAATTACCTCGATAACAAACGCCCTTGGCGAGGTTTCGGCAAGGACATTGAACGGAGCCGGTAATGCGACCCGGGAGCAGGGAAGTTCCGGCGGTTTCTACGAATACAGTTACGACAGCATGGGCCGCCTGGCGCAGGCCGGCCGCGAAGGAGAAAACAGCGTTCATATCAATTATAACCGGGACAGCAGCGTTGCGGAAAAAATCGACCGTCTTGGAAATGTAACCAGATATACCTATGACGAAAGGGGGCTGCCGGCAGGCGAAACCAATGCCCTTGGAGAAGAAAAATATTTTTACGATAACGCCGGCCGTATTACCGGCAGACAGACGCTTAACAGCACCGGCATAATTTACAGCGCGCAATGGCAATACAATGACGCAGATCGGACAGTGACAGTTACCGCCGGCGGCAAATACACCGGGACCATTTTCCTTAATGCCTGGGGAGAAACCGTTAAATTGGTTAACGGCGAGGGCAGCGAAAAAAAATATGAATATGACAGCGCAGGCCGTATTGCCAAAATAATTGACGGATACGGACGCCCGGTTTCTGTTGAATGGAACGAATTGGAAAAAATTTCAGCCATAACGTATATTGATAACATGAAGGATGAGTACTCATATGACCACCTGGGAAACCTAAAAAAAATCCGCAATGCCGCAGGGGTGTTCTGGGCCGGTGAGTACGATCAGGGCGGGCGTCTGATAAAAGAAACCGGCTGGCCCGGACTGGAAAAGGAATACTGTTACGATGCTGTCGGCAGGGTAACCGAAGTCAGGAACAACGGGGTAACCGAGGAAAAATACGTGTACGCCGACAGGGGGCGCGAAACATTTTTTATTGACGGCAGCGGCGCTTCTTTCCTGCAGAAAAAAAACGCTTACGGTGAAATTACGGGCGAAGTAAACCGCCTGCAGGACATTGCATCGTACAATTATGACGCGGAAGGCAGGCCTGTTTTGTCAGCGGCCTTCTCCGGCAAGCAAACCAAAACTGAATACCATGACGCCCTTGGATTAACCGTCACCGCATTTGCCGGCGGCGGCCAAAGCACAATCGAACGCGACAAATCCGGCAATATAATCAGCGCTGTAAATGAAACAGCGGCGATCCGTTACAGGTATGATACCGGAGGCAGGCTGATCGAGCAGGTTGACGACAGCGCCAAAGAAATTACCCGTTACACATATGACAGGGCAGGCCAGCGGATAAGGATGACCAGCGGCGACCGCGATGTAACTTACAGTTACGGCAAAAACGGAGAACTGCTGAAGGTAACGGATCAGGGCCAGCGTCTGCAGGTTGACTATGAATATGATGAAAGGGGAAGGGAAACCAGACGGACATTCGGAAACGGGGTTAAACAGGAAACATTTTACGACATTGCCGGCCGTGTGGTTCTGATAAGGGAACTGGATGCGCAGGGCCTTCTGCTCCGCGCGGAAGGTTATGTCTACGACAATAAAGGCAGAAGGAGCCACAGCGTAGACGAGAAAGGCCTGGTAACCAGGTACGAATATGACAGACAATCCCGGCTTGCGGCGGTATTGTATCCGTGGACCAGCGATAAAGCCGATTCCGACCGCATTGAAGCCGAAGAAGCCGGACTTTACTTTACCCCGGACAGGGGAAACGGCGAGCGTTACAGTCTCGCTGTGGATGAATACAATGCCGTCAAAAACATCCTGAACCGTGCATGGCCTTTCCTTGGAAATTCAATCGGCCAAAACCAGATGATGTGGAGGGAGACCTATTCATATGACAGCCGCGGAAACCGAATTACCAAAACCACTCCGTGGGGTACTGTTACATATGGGTATGACGCCGAGAACCGCCTGTTAAACAAGGGCGATATTTTATATGTAAACGACAAAGACGGGAACTTAATAAACGAAAAGGGTCTGCGGTTTGAAGCCAGCTATGTCTACAATGATCAAAACAGGATGGTTTATTCTGAAGTAACCAGCCATGTTGATGAAACAAGTGCCTCAAACGTGTACGAATATGACGCTTTTGGCCGAAGAACCATAACGTCAAACACCGCCGGATTGACGCAGCGCACATTGTACGACGGCTTTGGTTTTGAAATAATCCGGCGCGGACAAACTTTCACAGACAAAAGTCTTGCCTCCCAGTCAACATACGGAGAACGGTACCGCTGGATTACAGATCAAAGCGGCAGTTTAGCCGGAAGTTCGGTTATCCTGTACGGTAAAGGAGAAGCCGTAGCAATCGGTGTAAACTCCGGCGGCGCAAATCTTTCGATGTACCTTGGCAAAGATATCCAGGGAAGCGTCCGCAGCGTAACGACAGCCGGCGCCGCTTCAAGCAGCAGATACGAATACGACGCGTTCGGCCAGCCGTACTCCGGCGACCTAAGCGGCGCCATGAATCTGGGATACACCTGCAAACCATTTGACACATCTGCCCGTCTTTACAATTACGGTTTCCGGGATTACCGTCCCGCATCCGCCAGGTTTACTACAATCGATCCAGTCCGCGACGGAAACAACTGGTACGCTTATGTCAATAACGATCCTGTCAATTGGGTGGATTTATGGGGGCTGGCAACAGAATATGATTATCTACTAAAACCGACAGATTTTACTGAACCTTTTTTGCTTAACGAAAACGCCAGGAATTTAATTGCCGCCCAGGATATAACACGGGAAGCTGATATGTATGAAAAGGGCGGAGGCGGCAGATATCCAAGCGGCGCTCCAGGCGCCGATGCTACTTTCTGCAACCAGGCGACATTTGATATAGCTCTCGCTACAGGATTCAATGCAGATGCTTTATTTAACGGAGCCGACCGGGACAATGTAAAAGCTAATACAGCTGCAGACAATCTCGCGGCAGCCGCTGTAGCCGGTACGGTAACAGTAATAAGTGAGCTGGAAGCCCAGAGGCTTGCCAATATGGGTTACACTGTTGTAGCCGCTTCCAAAAACGATTCCGGTAACGGACATTTGGCAACAGTAGTTCCGGATCCTACCAAAAATATGCTTAACATCAGCCCGACTATTTCTAATGTAGGAGCAGTAAACGGCGTTATGAACGCGAATGACGCTTTTAAGGGCGCTCCGGTTGTTTATTATTACGATAAAAACCAGCAGTTTGACAAGTTTGATCTTTCCAATGTTGCCCAGAGACAAGAACCGCTGCCTGAACCAAAAGCACCGGCGGCGCCGGCATCACCGCCTGCAGCATCACCGCCGGCCGGCAATAATGGTGATGATACACCCAAACCAGACAAAGAAAAATGAAATTTAATTTTATCCAATTGATTTTACGGAGGCCACAAATGAAGAGATTATTTTTTGCAATTTTTGGTTTTATTTTTATTAACACATTTATCTTCTCCCAGCAGATATTATTTAAAATCAACGATAATATTCTTGATTACATCGATAAAAATCCACCTGCTTACCTGACCCAGGGAACAGCGGTTCTTGATTCACCGGACGGCAGAATTGATTTTTATAAATACAAAGCCGAGACTGCCGATACCGATACCAAATTCCTTGTACAGGGATCGACAGTATTTGGAGTTATGCAGTCAGAAAACGGCACAACAAACATTCTTTACGATATTACCGGCGATGGAATACTTGATATTGGTTTTAATTTACTGTTTATGCCCTTTTGGGTTTTATCCGGGTCAGACTATACAAAAATATCATCGGCCAACAACCTTTTGCCGTATCTGGATAATGGTTTGGAAATGTTCAACAGCGACGATAATCCTTATCAGAATGGAATTATTCAGAATTATGTAATGAATTATTCCAACAATACCGGCCTTGCTGTTGAAAACCGGGATCTTTTCTACGGCATGCTGGAATATTACAGTCTCTCCAAATATCCCAATCTGGCATTGATGCTAATAACCGAGCTGGGTATAAGATACAACAGCAGGTTCGGCAGCGTTCATCCCCTGTTTTTGCTGCATACAGCCGAAAGCATGATTAATCTTGGATACGGGGATTACGCAAGACCTGTAATAGAATCAATATTATCGGCCAATCCGGATTTCGTTCCGGCGCTCGTTTACAGCTGGCAGCTTGAAACAGATCCTGCTGTCAAAAAAATTAAGTATGATGATTTAAAGAAAAATCATCCCAACCACTGGATTGTCCGGCAAATATAAAAGTTTTTATGAAAAAGATATTTTTATTTTTGGTATTTATTCTTACTTCCCTGATTATTTTCTGTAATGAATTATCAGTTTGCAAAAAATTCATTACAGAGAATAATTTAATCACTGATTATACAATATTGGATTTAGGATTAAAAAATGGTAATGAATATACCTATTTATTTTTTAATCCCTACAATGATGCTTCGCCTGATAATAATATTTGGATCCCCTTTACAGATGCAGTATTAATCAAGACCGATGGCATAAATATTATTCAATTTTTAAAAATCTCAAAAAACGGTCTTGTAAAATCCAATGATGAAATAATTTTTTATGACTTTTCAGAATCCGGATATTCCCATTTGGAATTTAACGGCTGGCTGTTAAAAACCGGCAAAATGGTTTTTGATAATTCCGAAATAAATACCGTTTCACTGCAATTAACCAATGATGGTATTAATTTAATTCCGGCGGATCCCTCATTGCCGATAATTTTATGGGATTTTCCGCTTAATTATCCCGTAAAATATAAATACACAATGTATCCGCTGTCAAGTCCAATCTGGCTGATAGAGTATGAGTGGCGGGAAGATATAAAAATTTCCTGTGCCAGGACTGGTTTACGGGATAATGAAATGCTGAAATATATTGCAAAATTAAGTGATACTGATAAAAGAATTATTATTAATGCCATGTTTGCATTGGCCGGTTATGAATTCAAGACCGATGAATGGAAAATATTTTTTAATAAATTCAAATGGTATAAACCGGATAATACCATTAAAAATGATTTAAAAATATTAAATGATTCTCAGCGTAAATTATTTGATGTTTTATCAAATTGATTAGGGATCGTGCTAATCAATCCTGTAAATATCCTTTGGGCCGCTGCTTCTGGTTACCGTCTTCCAGAAGCGGAACCCAATTTTCTCTGCGACCTTTATTGAGGCAATATTGTTTTTGTCGATAATGACGATAAAAGTATTAATTCCCGCTTTCTCCCTGTGGTGCGATAATATTCCGGCTGCTATCTCAGCGGCAAAACCAATGTTTTGATGGTTCTTATCAATGTAATAATTTATCTCATAAAAATTTTGGCCTTCTATGTCTTTGGGTATAATGCCTGCCATTCCGATAAGTTCATTTGTTTCTTTTAAAACAACGTACCGCAAATCATATTCTTCTTTTTGAGGGTCCGCAGCTGTCTCATTAAAGTTTTTTTCCAAACTCTCTTTTGTTCTTGGGCCGCCCACATATTTGGTGATTTCCGGATCTGTCCATAATTTTATCAAAAAATCCAGGTCAGTGTTTTCCTGGTACCTTAAACGCAGCCTTTTTGTTTTCAGTATGGCATCTGTCTGGCCGTTCATCATCATATCTCCGTCATATTTCAAAAATGGCCCTGGCAAGAGGCTGGTTTCTTCCGATGCCAAAAGCTTTTGGAGATACCCTGAGCACCGGAGGAGTCTGGCGGCGTTTCCATTCCGAACGGATCATTGTCCTGTAAATTTTTTTGACCGTGTCCGGATCAAAACCTCTTGCGATAATTTCCTGCGCAGACAGATTATCGTAAATTATCAATTTAAGGATTTTATCCAGAACTTCGTAGGGCGGCAGACTGTCCTGGTCGGTTTGGTTGGGCCGCAGTTCAGCGGAAGGCGGCTTGTCGATAATGGCCTGGGGTATGATCGTTTTTCCTGTTTCCCGCACCGAGCGTTCATTGATTCTTTTACACAGGCTGATTACTTCAGTTTTAAACAGGTCGCCGATTGGCGCGAGCGCTCCGTTTGTGTCACCGTAAAGGGTGCAGTAGCCCATTGCCAACTCGCTTTTGTTTCCGCAGGAGACAAGCATCGAATTGAATTTGTTCGCGTAGCCCATCCACAAAAGACCCCGTATTCTGGCCTGGAGATTTTCCTCCGCGACATCAAATGGACGTTTTTCAAATACATCTTCAAGGACAGACATGCAGGCGGTGTAAATGCTCTCAATCGGCAGTACTTCATAACGGCATCCGAGGTTCTGCGCAAGAAGCCGCGAATCGTCTTTTGACCCTGCCGAAGAAAACCTGGACGGCATATTAAAGCATGTTACGTTTTGCGGGCCGGCTGCTTTTGCGGCCAAATAGGCTGCAAGCGCGGAATCTATGCCGCCGGAAAGTCCCAGGTGAACTTTGGTAAAGCCGCATTTTTTCATATAGTCTTTTATACCCAAAACAAGGGCCTGTTCCAGTTCGTCGCTGTTATCGGAAGTCAGTTCCGGTTCATTCCCGGCGTTGTTTTTAACCGTTACATCAGATGTTATAACGGAAGCTTCAGTCTTTATCGCGGCTTTATTATTCTGATAAGGCAATTCCGCGAACAAAAGGTCCTCTTCAAAGGCCTTTGTAATTTGCGTGTGCGCACACTCATCATTGGATTCAGTTATTAAAGGTAAAGTTATCATTGATCTGCCGTCAAAAATAATCGAATCATTGGCGCCGGCCTGGTTAATTCGTATAACCGGTATATTCAGCTTTTTGCTTAACTGTTCCATTGTTTTGCGGATGTTTTCAAATTGGCCGGCGGTAAAAGGAACGGCCTCCGGTATACATAACATGGAAATTCCGCGGTTAATAAAATCTCCTGTCCGGGCGTCTTCGCCTGCCGCAATGCCTATCCGTTCTCCCAGATATTCAAATACATCCGGGTACTGTTTGCCCGCAGGATACCGCCCCGGCTCAAAATATTTGGCCTCGTCAAAATAATCATGGGAGGTAATATTTATTTTGAATTGTTCAAAAACCAGTTCATGGCCCAGTATGATGCCGTAGGCGTTCAAAAGTCTCTGTGCGGAATAGGGGCTCCTTTTGACATACCCGACACCGGCTGCCAGATCCTCGGGTAAAAATTCCTGCAGGTTCCGCAGGGTCATGGTGTTTTGCTCGGTGAACTCCGGCTGTCCCAGGAGATCCAGGGGCGGATAACCGCAAATTGATAATTCAGAAAATAATACCAGGTCGGCCTGGTAATCGTTTTTGGCCTTCCAGGCGCAATCAAGAATTTTTTTGCGGTTTCCCGGAAAATCTCCAATCACGGGATTTACTTGTGCTATTGCGATGCGCATTGTTTCCTCATTTTTTGGTGTATTCTTCTAATCTGCCCGCTACTGCTTCGTCTACCAGGGCTTCCATTTCAATCTTGTCATCTGTGTACTTCTCTGAAAGTACTGTGCCGCTCCTGTAAAGCATGGCCGCCAGATCGGTGCGATCGGCCGGGAATAAATAAAGATGGCGGCCGCCTGCCAGCACCGATTCCATCCTGACAAGCAGTTCCTGCAGCCCCTTTCCTGTTGCCGCCGATATTGCCATGGAATCCGGATAAAGGCTTTGCAGCCGTTCAATAAAACCTGCGGCTTCCGGTTTGTCAGTCTTGTTAAGAACGGTAATCACCGGAATCCCGTCCGCTCCCAGTTCCCTTATTACCGACATGGTTGTTTCATAATATTTTTCCGCGTCGGGATCGCTTGAGTCCAGGACATGGATAAGGAGATCGGAGATACAGGCTTCTTCCAGGGTGGAATGGAAAGCCTTGATCAGGTTGTGCGGCAGCTTTCGTATAAAACCGACAGTGTCGATAAGCAGTACAGGGAGTCCGCCGGGAAGCTCTATGCGTCTGGAAGTAGAATCCAGAGTGGCGAACAATTTATTTTCGGCAAAGACTTCCGCGCCTGTTAACCGGTTAAACAGCGAGGATTTGCCCGCGTTTGTATAACCGACTATCGCCGCGGCCGGTACCTGCCTGCGCTGGCGCATTTTTCTCTGGGTTTCGCGCTGCTGGCTGACCTCTTCGATTTCTTTTTCCAGGCGGCTAATACGCTGTTCCACCTGGCGCCTGTCTGTTTCCAGCCTGGTTTCCCCTGAACCCCTGGTTCCGTATCTGCCGCCCCTCTGGCGGTTTAAGTCTATGTATTTATGCTGAAGCCGGGGCAGGGAATACTTGAGTTCGGCCAGTTCCGTCTGCAGTGCGGCTTCTCTTGTATGGGCCCTGCTGCTGAAAATCTGAATAATCAGTTCCTGTCTGTCCATTACAGAAAGGTTTGACAGTTTTTCCCAGTTTCTTTGCTGCGAAGGGCTTATATCCCTGTCAAAAAGCAGGCATTCCGCGCCCAATGAGGCCGCTTTTTCACTAACTTCGGCGGCTTTTCCTGTTCCCATTCCGTACTGTACGTTATTTTCCCTTAAATTGACGATTTCCCGGCCAATTATCGGCAGGCCCAGGGTATCGGCAAGGCTGGCAAGCTCGCGGATCAGGGATTCGCTTTCTTCTTTTGCGGTTTTTGCGTCCCTGATTCCTACCAGATAAACGTTCGGCGGTTTTATTTCAGTCTCAACAGGTGATTTCATTATTTACTTATAACATAAATTTTGAAAATCTTGTATATTGAGATATATTTCTATATAAATGTATATGATAAACCGATACTATAAGAAGATAAGTATAACTTTCAAATAACAGGATATATAAGTGTGACAGTATCGCAGAAAGCAGCTTTAAGTCTCCTAGTCTCGGTTTTGCTTTTTGCCGTGTTCACGGTTTTGGCTTTTACCGGTCTGTTTAACTTAATCGAAACTTCCTTTTATAATCCTTCCATTACATCTTCCCTTAACAGGGAACTTAACCGTAATGCTGTTGCCATAGACAGCATTCTGAATTCCTGGCAGGCAAAATTTTCCGCGGCCCTGTCGGAGCCGTCTGTAAGGCGGAGTTTTCTTTCCAACCAAACCGCCGAAGATATTTTTGAACGTTCCAGGATTTTTGGGACCCTCCAGGAATCTTTGGGGGGATTTCAATGGGCCAGGTTTATTGATTCGGGCGGAATCAGGCTTAACTATTCAACTTATCCGTCTGACATTCTTAGCCAGGACAGGAATTTTACCGCGTACCGCAATTATCCCGGGTTAACAGGTTCTCTTCCGTACGAATCTATCGCCTCGCATGACGGCGAAAACGGGAAAATTATTTTTGATGAGGACGGCGAAAGGGTTCTTGTTTCTCTTCCCTTTTATGATTATTACGAAGTATTCCGCGGCACCGCGCTTTTTTCCATTTCGATCAGGGGACTTTCCGAGCAGTTAATTAACGAAGGATTGATCAAGGCCGGGGATGATGTTACGGTGCTGGCCGATCCCCGCGGCGTTCTTATAGGAAGGCCGGTTTCGGCCGGGAAATCATTTTTTCCGCAGGTAGCTTCTGTCTGGAACAGCGGGATTCTGAGTCTTGCGGCCATAGATTCCGCAGATTCATCGGGGACATTAAACTCGCTTGTTCTGCTCTCTGCCCAGACTCCGCAGGGAATATTTGTAGGCCGGCTTGTAAACGAAAATGTTTTTTCCTTCCCCATGCCGATGAAGATCATCCTGTTAATTTCTTTTTTCCTGACCATCTATCTGATTATTTTTTTATTGCTGAATCTGCGCCAGGATTCCGTTACCGTCGTCCAGAACCGGCTAAGGCAGTTACAGATTTCCCTTATTGAGCAATATTACGAACGCAAATCCGTTATGGACTGGGGCCGGTGGAGCAGGGAACTTGAACAGCGGCGCGACGAAATCCGGGCCGAGCTAAAAAAAGGAATCAGGGACAACAGAAAAACCAAAGACGGCGGCAATGATATCGATCAGCTTATAGATAAATCCTGGGATGAACTGCTGGCCGTAATCGGCGGCCGGCGCGACTCCGGCATTGACGAAGAAAAACTGCAGGCCATTGTGAACCGTATCCTGGCGGCCCCTGTTTCCGCTGAACAGCTTACTGCCCCGGTCAATAAAGCCCCGGTGAATACCGCAGCAGTCCGGCCTGTTGTCCTGCCGGAAAAATCAGGACCCGCTAACCCGGAACCGGCCGACCTGGAACCAGCGGAGCTTGAACCAGCAGAACTTGAGCCAGCCGACCTGGAACCTGCGGAGCTTGAACCTGCTGACGCTGAGCTGACAGAAGCGGTTGATGCGGTTGAAGAACTTGAACCGGCCGACCTGGAACCAGCGGAGCTTGAACCAGCAGAACTTGAGCCGGTTGACTCGGAACCTGCAGAGCTTGAACCAGCCGACCTGGAACCAGCAGAGCTTGAACCTGCTGACGCAGAGCTGGCAGAAGCGGTTGATACGGTTGAGGAACTTGAACCGGCGGAGCTTGAGCCAGCGGAGCTTGAGCTGGTTGATGCGGAACCAGCGGAGCTTGAACCTGCTGAGGCGGCCGCAGAAATACAGGTATCCGCAGATTCTGGATTTAGCGAACTTGCCGGATCGCAAACTGCCGCGGAACAGACGGCTGAGCCGGAACTGCTGGAAGAAATAGGGGAATTCGAAGACCTTGAAGAACTTGATCTGGCCGAAGAGGTTGGAGAACTGGAAGAACTTGATTCAGCGGAAACCGAATCAATTGAACTGGAATCCGGCGAAGTTGCCGGTGAACTTGAAGAACTTTCCCCCGATGAAACCGGTGCAATGCCCGCTGCCCAGTCTGAAGTTAATCTTGATGAGCTTGCCAGGCAAATTGAATACAGCGATGTAATCCCCGCTGACGATGAAGACGCGGATGTGATTTTTTCCGGAGATTTTGAAATTGCCTCTCCCTTTAAAACCATGTTTAACGAGATCCATGAACCTGAATGGACTGATTCCGGATCTCCTGAAATAAAACCTGTCAATGAACCAAATGAGGATTTGCCTGAGCTGGCTCCGGCCGAGGAAGAGGAAAAAAAAAACCTGACTGATCCGGCAGATTCCGATGCCGCAGACTATTCCGGTCTTGAAGCGCTGCCAATAAAAACCGGGCCTGCAATTATTTACAGGCCTTTCCAGGCTGTGGATTTAAATCCGCAAATACTGCAGGCCCAGGATGATGAAGTACTGGAAGAATTGCAGGCTCAGGAAAATACCGAGGAAAATGTAATTAACGAGAAAGACGGCGTGCCGTATATTAACAAGGTTACAGTTGACAGCGAATCCGCTGATTTGAATCAGGATTTTAAAAAACTTGTTGATTCCATTCTTGATTGAAACTTTAAATAAACTGCCGTTTTAATACCCTTATTTCATCAGCGCTCTTGGGTTGACCGTCACTCCGTCTTTAAATACAGTAAAATGCAGATGCGGCCCTGTGCTTAATCCTGTAGTACCCACAAGTCCGATTTTTTCGCCTGCCGCTACATAGGCGCCGGACTTTACGGAAATTACGCTTAAGTGTGCGTACAATGTACGGTAACCTGAATGATGTGAAATTATTATATAATTGCCGTACGAATCGTCATACCCGGCAAAAGCTACGCGTCCGGCCATGGCCGCTTTTATTGTTGTCCCTGCCGGAACTCCTATGTCTAGACCGTTATGGAACTGCCAGCCCCTTCCGAAGGGATCATCCCTGTAGCCGTAAAGCGAAGTTATATAACCGTTAACCGGCCATATAAAAAGGTCGCCGTTAATTTCCTGGCGGTTTACCCAGTCCATCCTGGCTCCGGGAATAAACAGGCTGATATTTTTGGTAATTGTATCAGTAAACAACTCGTTTGCCGTTTTTATCGTTTCCGGATCTGTCTGATATGTTTCGGCAACAGAAGCCAGGGTATCCTTGCCTGCCGTTGTATAATAAATGCCGTCCTGGTTGGGGATTTTTAAAATCTGCCCAATTTGGAGAAGCCTGGAATTTTTTATTTGATTGACCGACAGCAGGGTGTCTTCGTTAAGACCAGTACTTACCGCAATCTGGCTTATGGTATCGCCCTTTACAACTTTATATGAATCATAAACAAGGATCTTGGGCCTGGATAATTCAATTGGCTCGGGATCTCCCAATATTTCAAGGGCCTCCCCAACAGTCCCTGCCGGAACAACCTGGCCTGTAACCATGCCGCCGCCCACGCCCATATCGCTTTCGGCCGCTGCCTGCCGCGATCCTGTTTCCCTTGCTGTAAATACCGGGTTGATCAGTGTAAATGCCATTGCGGCCAGCATCAGCAACTGTAAAAAAAACTGTTCCCTCTGCGGGAGCTTGTCCGTATTAATCACCTTGCACCCATTATACATCAGAAATGAAATTTATACATCAGAAAAAAAATCTATATATCAGATATAAAATCTATCAGCCCCCCAAGAAGGGCTTTAGCCTGTGCGTCAAAAAAATCAGTTTGGATAAAAGTCTGACGGCTCCCGCCGATAAGCTCCGCTCCCCTCCTTTGCGCCTCATCCAGTACGCCGGCGTTCTGCATGGCCAAAATTATTTCCTCAAGTTCCGGGGCGGCAATGCCTTTTGAACTTGCTGCCCTGAAACAGGCGGCGGTGAATTCGCGTTTCTCCGGATATTTATGAAGGTACAAAAGAACGGGCAGACTTTTTTTGCCTTCAACAATATCATCGCCCCGTTTTTTCCCGGGATTTCCGGTCCTTAGATTTTTTACATCATCGAGAATCTGAAAACCCACTCCCAGTTTCTCCGCCGCATCTGTTAGTTTTGCGGACAATTCATCTGAAATTGCCTCCGGTGTTGCCGCCGCTGCGCAGCCATTCGCTTTGAGGCAGTCACCTGCGCAGACTACTGCCAAAGCCGCGGCCATCCCTGCAAGACATCCTGTTTTTAACCGGCACATTTTTTCGTATTCCGAGATTTGGGGAAGGGAATAAAAATCCCGGTGCCAGCTAATGTCCATTGCCTGCCCCAGATGCAGCCGTCTCATATATATACCCCAGGTTTTTAAAATTTGATTTTTGGTTTCTGCCGAAAAATTCTGCAGTCCGGAATCCAGGCAGGCCAGGGGTAAAAAATAAAGAAATGAGCCGCTGTTAATCGCGGTATCGCTGCCGTAGACAAGGTGAACCGCGGGTTTGCCGCGGCGTTCATCTGAATTGTCTTCTATATCATCATGAATAAGGCTGGCATTGTGGCAAAGCTCTACCAGTACAGTAAGCGGAAGAGCCGCTGCTGCTGCCTTCTCGCCGCCAATGGCCTGGGCAATAAGCAGCATGAGCAGTGGCCGCCATCGTTTGCCGCCGCGGTCAATCAGATCCCTGCCCGGTGCGGAAAGTGATTTTAATAGCCGGGCATCTATTCTGTCTGCCCTGGTTCCAAAAATTTTTTCTGCCCACTTATGTTCCGGGTTCACAGGCAGCCATGAATCAAGAACCTCTTCAATTTTTTCCAGTCTGAGTTTATACTGATTTTCCATTTATTTAATTATGGCAAATTACAGCAAACCCGACCACTGGTCACTAAAGGCGCAAAAAGAAGGCTACCCGGCCCGTTCCGTCTATAAACTCATGGAAATTGACGAAAAATTTAATCTGCTCAGATACTCAGGCGCCGGGTCAGGCAGGGGTATAAAGGTACTCGAACTGGGCGCCGCGCCCGGGAGCTGGAGCCTTTACCTGCTGCGTAAATTTTGCGGCAGTTCCGGCCTGTCACTTGTGTCTGTCGACTTGTGCCCGCTTTCGCGCCAGTATGACAGGGGCCTTTTTGACAGGCCGGAGCTTGTTTTTATTCAGGGTGATTTTACCCTTGCCGGAATCAGGGAAACCATTGAATCGCACGGTCCGTTTAACCTGATAATCAGCGACGCCGCTCCGGCCACAACCGGCATCCGTTCGGTTGATACTCTGCGTTCCCTGGAACTTGCCGAGACCGCGCTGAGTTACGCTCATACGGCTCTGGCCAATAACGGGAACATGGCTGTAAAAGTTTTCCAGGGCGGAGACACCGGTAATTTTTTAAAATCCATGCGTGATCTTTTTAAATCCGCCAAAAGTTTTAAGCCCCAGGCCTGCCGTTCAGAATCGTTTGAAACTTATTTTTTGGGGCTTGGGAAAAAATAAGTTTGCTGCATGGACTTTAGCCGGGTGCAGGGCTTGCCCTGGTATTGGTACCTTTTATTTTCCAATATATCGATCATAAATTTGCTGATAAATCTGCTCCATTCTGCGAAGGCCCATATTTTCCAATTGTTTGATAAAGCCTGCGTATTCATTTTCTACACCACCCTTGGTTATCCAGGTGGCTGTTTGCTGCATGGCAAATGATTGTATGTCAGTACGGAGCAAAGCCAGTTCATCCACTTCCTGCGGTGTCATGGCAACCATCCCGTAAGGATAGTATTCTTTGGGATAATAGGCAGATAAACGTTTTTTGTCCGCCATCATTTCATCTTCAACTGTCATTATTAATTTTGAATTTAATTGATCGCTTGCATAACCTGCAAATAAATCATTTAATCCATAAATCCATTTATCATTGCCGCTTTCAATTACTTCAATTCTGCCATTATCAAGCATTTTTAAATTATCTGTGCCCAAAAATACTTCCAAACTTGTCATGTCATCATAAATAGTGTCAATCCAGCGCATTGCGATTTCCGGTCTTGTACATGCTTTTGATATTTCAAAAGTATATCTGGCATACTCGGTAACTTCGGGATTTTGATCCCAAAACTGGTATCCTTTTGGTCCCTTTAAGGGCATTACCATTGGATAATACGCGGCACGATCCGCTCCAATAAAACTGGATCTTCCCCATTGCCCGAACATACCTACAATTTCAGGATCATTTTGCAGAACTTTTGCCCTCCACATTGAATTATCATGGGTAAAAACTTCCTGATCAATTAATCCTTCAGCATATAATTGATGCAGGTAAGCAACGCCATCCTGAAAACCATCCTGTGCAAAAACATATTGTACTTTTCCATTGGTAACGGAGAGGAATCCTGAATTGGAGCTGTCTATAACGACGCCGAATGCTCCGAATATATCCATTGGACCGGCAATTCCGGAAACCCATGTCCATGACCATGGTATTTCATCAGCTTTTCCGTTACCGTTGGGATCGCCATTTTTAAAAGCCCTTAATACAGTTATTAATTCATCGGTTGTTGTCGGCATACTTAAACCAAGTTTATCCAGCCAATTTTGATTAATCATCCAAAGGGCATAATTTTGGGGTCTGTAAAATTGTCTGTGAGGGAGCCCCCAAATATTGCCATCATAAGCTTTTGCCAAATTAAGCATAATCGGATTTTCCTGAAATATGTTTTTTAAATTATTGCCATATTGATCGATTAGCGGAGTAAGGTTATAAAATAATTCCCGGTTTGAAATCACATCATCTTCTGTTAAAACAGTTCGTCCGTAAAAAATATCAGGTAAATCACCGGAAGCAAGTACAAGAGGTTTTTGAGTTGCCCAATCGGCGCCAATATAATCCCAATCAATGTGAACTCCTGTTTTGGCTTCTAATCTTTGGAATGCAGGTAATTGATCATAAAGCCTGGTGAATTGCTGCTTAACAGTTACTGCTTTTAAAGTATATGGCGCTGTTACAATGGGATATCCTTCTTTATTAAAAGCAACGCTGTTCGTTTCAGCACCCCGGCCGGCACTGCTGCCGCCTGAAAATACAGCAGCAGGTATCAATAACGACAAAACAAAGAAAAAAATGATAAAATTCTTCATAAAATCCTCCTGAAAAAATTTATATATTACCAATAGGCAGTAATATCAGCCCTTGATGGAACCAATCATTACTCCTTTGGTAAAATATTTTTGAATAAGCGGATAAAAAAACATAATTGGTACTGTAGAAACAATGATAAAACTATAGCGCATTATTTCGCCGATTCTTTGGTCTTCTTCGTTATATACTCCGGATATCAATTGGTTTTGTAAAAGTAAATTTCTCAATACCATTTGGAGAGGAACCAATGATTCCTTACGGACATAAATCAGGGAAAGAAAAAATTGATTCCACTGACCAACCGCATAATATAAACCAATAACTGCAATGATGGCTTTTGATAAAGGAAGTACTATTAATACAAAAAATCTGGTATTACCGCATCCATCAATGGTAGCGGCTTCAAAAAGTTCCACAGGTATTGTAGATGAGAAGAATGTTCTGGCAATTATCAGGTTATAGGCACTCACCGAGAAAGGTATAATGAGAACCCAAAATGTGTTGGCCAGCCCAAATTGTCTGACTGTCAGGTACGTCGGAATTAATCCGCCGGAAAAAAACATTGTGAAAATAAAATACATCATGATAATTTTTCTGCCCGGCAGATCTTTGCGCGAAAGTGAATATGCAGCAGGCAGAGTGAACAAAAGACTGATAAAAGTACCCGATATTGTATACAAAATTGTATTCCGATAACCTCTCCAGATTCGCTCATCCTGAAAGACTTTTATATAACCTTCAAAGGTAATATTTGAAGGCAATAACCAGACTTTACCGGAATTAACCGCTATGGAATCACTAAAGGAAGCAATTATAATAAAGTACAGAGGATAAGCCGTTATTATTAAAATAACAATGCCAAAGATAAAAACAAACAAATCAAAAAATAAGTCATTGTATGATTTTTGTTTGCCGATCATCCATATACCTCTTACCAAAGATTTGTTTCACTTAATTTCCCCGAAATATAATTAACCAGGGCAAGGACTATAAAATTTATGATATTATTGAACAAACCTACTGCCGCAGAAAAACTATATTGAGTACTTTGAATTCCTATTTTATAGATATAGGTAGTTATTACCTCACTTCGCGAGAGATTAAGACTGTTTTGAAGTAAAAAGGTTTTTTCAAAACTTACATTTAAAATATTACCGGCATTAAGAATTAGTAAAATAATACAGGTAGGCATAATGGAAGGAATTTCTATTTGAATTATTTTTTGCCATTTGCTTGCGCCGTCTATTGTAGCTGCCTCATAAAGCGTTGGATCAATCGATGAGAGAGCAGCAAGATAGATGATACTGCTC
Organism: Treponema sp.; assembly: GCA_009780855.1. Taxonomy (GTDB): domain Bacteria; phylum Spirochaetota; class Spirochaetia; order Treponematales; family Breznakiellaceae; genus WQZG01. Next base: position 49,052 of record WQZG01000009.1, on the reverse strand, counting down.
CAGCCAATTTGCTGCCATATTCCGGACCAAACATAAATATGGGGAAACATATAAGCTTCTCCCATAATATTTCCGGGTGTTGATCCCATAAGTCTGCTAATTTGTCCAAAAAGGCCTGAAGGAGATAAAAAAAGTAAAATCATGCTGACAAATACAACAGTTGAAATAAAATGAGGTAAATATGTAACAGTTTGTAAAACCCGTTTAAATTTATTGGATTTGATTGAATTCATAATCAAAGCCAAAATTATGGGCATGGGAAATCCGGCGATCAATCCATATAAACTAAGTATTAAAGTATTACTTATAACTACTTTAAACTGATTGGTCCTGAAAAATCTCAAAAAATGAGTGAATCCAACCCATGGACTGCCGGTAATACCGGCTGCAGGGGAATAATTTTTAAAGGCAATTTGTACGCCATAAATGGGGATATAATAAAAACAAAAATATAGAATAATGGCGGGAAGTAAAAAAAGATAAAGCGTATAATTTTTTTTGATCAATAATATGTTTTTATTGATTTTTCCTGATGTTATCATAATTGTATTTACGTTATATTTTTGTCCTGATAAAGACAGGTATGGTTTCCAGGGGAGCGGCCGCAATAATCCGTTTCCCTCCATTAAAAGTTTCATTTGTCCACATATTTGTCCATGTTTGTTCGATAGACCGATCGACAGGCAGATATACTTCTCTTTCTGTTTGTCCTTCATATAATACAGGGGCAACAAGATAATCCGGACCAAACATATACTCGTCTTCTGTTTCCCACGCAGCAGAATCATCAGGAAAATCATAAAATAATGGGCGCATTACCGGGGTTCCGTTTTCATGAGCTTCTTTCATTTGAATTGTTATATACGGTTTAAGTTTTTCCCTTAAAAATAGATATTTTTTGCAGATTTCATAAACTTCAGGAGAAAATGACCATACTTCATTATCCGCGCCTGATGAACAAAGAGCTCCTCCTGTCATTCCAATCGGAGGTTTTTTTGGCGCACGATCACCATGAAGCCTCATCACCGGGCAAAAACAACTCCATTCAAACCAGCGGATAAATAATTCATGAAAATGAGGATCATTTATATTTCCTCCGATAAAACCTCCAATATCTGTGGTCCACCACGGAATTCCGGCAAGACCCATATTTAATCCGGCAGGTAATTGACATCGAAGCGATTCAAATGATGAATATACATCGCCGCTCCAAACCAATGCACCGTAATGCTGACTTCCTGCCCATGCGCAGCGGACCAGATTAATAATTTTTTCCTGACCTTCTGCTTTCATTCCGTCAAAAAGGGTTTTTGCATACATAACAGGATAAATATTGCCGATTTGGATATTCGGTCCCAAATAATAACGGTAATTATCAAAATCATAGACTGTATATTCCGGTTCGGCTTCATCAAGCCAAAAAATTTTAATTCCTTTATTGTAATAATTCTTTTTTATTTTTTCCCACAAATAGGCTCTGGCATCGGGATTTGTCGTATCGAAATAAACTGTATTGCCCTGCACTCCCAGGCTAATGCGAAAACCCCGTTCTGTGCGTATAAGATATCCATTTTCAATCATTTCATTCCAATTTTCACTTTTATAATCAACTGTGGGCCAAACAGAAACCATGAGTTCAATACCCATATCTTTAAGTTCCCGGACCATGGCGTCCGGATTTGGCCAATAAACCGGATCAAATTTCCATTCGCCCTGCAAAGGCCAATGAAAAAAATCCACAACTATTACAGAAATTGGCAATTCACGTTTTTTATATTCTTTTGCTATATTAAGCAGCTCTTCCTGCGTTTGATAACGTAATTTACATTGCCAAAAACCCATTGCATAATCGGGCATCATGGGAACAGTTCCGGTAACACTGGCATATGTTTTTATTATTTCTGCAGGATTATCTCCGGCAGTAACCCAATAATCAAGTTTTTTTGTGGATTTAGCTGTCCAGGTTGTAATATTGCGGCCAAAACATACCCTTCCTACAGCCGGATTATTCCAAAGGAACCCATATCCAAGGTTAGAAACAGCAAAAGGTACACTGGCCTGGGTGTTTCTTTGAGCCAATTCCAGTTCCATTCCTTTTAAATTTAAGTAAGGATGCTGATATTGGCCCATACCGTATATTTTTTCATCCTGCGAGACAGATTCAAAACGCATTGTTAGTTCAAAATCACCGCCAATATTTGGTTTAAATTCCCTGGCTTCTATTTTAAGGCTGCTGTATGTATGAGAATCAGTTATATCTTTGCGGATCCTCATATACTCGGCAAGCAGGAGTTTTCCTTTATCATTAAAAACTTTTATAACTCCATACCGGGTTATCTGAAGTTCGATTTTGCCATTCTTAATTTTTGCAATATCATCATTGATAGTAATTTCTGAAACATACGGTTTTGGTGAAAGCAAAGCCCAATCTTCATTATCTTCTGCGGCGCCGGGCATTTTTGCACTTTTTGCCGAACGAATACGAAGACTATTTACTCCCCACGGCTCTGCCCAAAGCTTTTCTGCATCAAATTGATATATTAAGCGGTTACCGTCTCTTGTAAATAAAGGCATATTCAAACCTCAATTATTTTATTTTCAATCCCGTATGATATACGTATATCATATCCAATATATATTTGTCAAGTGAAATTTTCGCATTGATACATTTGTTTAATTTTTATATAATTTAATTATGTCCATAACCCAGAAGGAAATAGCCAACGATTTGGGTATTTCTTTCATAACGGTAAGCCGTGTATTCAATAATTCAGGTTATGTCTCGGCAGCATTAAGAAAACGTATCCTGGATTATGCTGAAAAAAGCAATTATATTCCGCATAGAGCTTCTCAAATTCTTGTAAGAAAAAAAATTCAAAAAATTGCCCTGTTTACGGCAATACAACCTGATTTTTTTTGGCAGGATATTGAAAAAGGCGCATTAATAGCTGCTGATTATTTAAAATCCCTCAACTATGAAGTCCATTTTATTAAGATACCCTCATATGATACGGAAAAATACTGTAATTTGTTAAAAAATGAAATAAAAAACGGGTTGGATGCCGCGGCATTTGTGTATCTGAATCTTTTCGATATGGACAAAATTATAAAACTGGTTGAAAAAGCCAACATTCCTTTTATCTTTTTTAATATTGATGATCCCCTAAAACGGGGATTAGGTTATGTCGGAACAAATACAAATGAAGGCGGCCGTCTGGCAGCTAATTTTACCGGTAAAATTCTGGAATCAAAGTCAGAACGTGAAGTCCTGATTGTCCATAAATCACCGGGTAAAAATCAAATAAATTTATCAAATCCGGATGTACAACGGTTAAAGGGATTTTTATCGGTTATCGAAGAGCAATATCCGTTAATTTACCGTTCCATAAATTACATAGATACATATTTTAATGATCCTAAAATCGAACAAAAATTTGCATCTTTTCTTAAAGAAGTAAAAAAGAAACCTGATGTAATATATATGCTTTCTTCACATTGTACCCAATTGCATAATATTCTTAAAAAATATGAATGTCAAAAATCGGTTATTATTCAGCACGATATTGATGATGAAGCAGTGGAATGTCTTGAAAAAGGGAAACTGGGCGCAGTGGTTTACCAGGATCCAATATTACAGGGATATACCGCAGTCCGGATACTGGAAAAAATACTCGACCAAAAAAATCCAATATCCCGGAGAGAAATAATGATATCTCATAGTCTTATACTTAAAGAAAATGTCAGTTATATAACGAATCACAGTCTTCTATGGGAATCTAATATGAATCTATAAACAAATGTGTTGAGCAGTTGCCAAATCGCTTTTTGCATAATGAATCCATTCATTGGCCAAATCAAGCGCAGTCATAAAGAACAACCCCCTTTTGTGCAATTGTGCGTTCTATAGTAGGTAGTTTACTTCTAATCTCAAAACGGCTTTTGTAATTGGCAAGAACATCAACACTTTGCCAATAATAATCCCCCTACCGCTTCTTCTTCCAGCGTATGTTGACCTGCCGGCCCATGCCGTTTTCCTGCGGGCGTTCCTCGGTTTCAAACTGGGAAATTGCCCTGAAGAGATCACCGAGTTTGCGGAAGCCGTAGTTGCGCGGGTCAAACTCGCTTGACCTTTTGTTGATTCCCTGGCCTACTTTTGAAAGATTGGCCCAGCCTGATTCGTCGGCCTGGTCGTCAACGGCGTCGTGGAGCAGTCTCAGTAATTTCTGGTCGACTTTGAATTCTTTGCGTTTTGCGACTGTCTTTTTGTCTTCGTCGGCTTCTTCCTCGACCTGGGCGTCCCTAAGTATTTCGGTGTAGATGAACTTGTCACAGACAGAGACAAAGGCGCGCGGGGTTTTCTTTTCGCCAAAGCCGTATACCATGTGGCCGCTTTCGCGCAGGCGGGCGGCCAGGCGGGTAAAATCGGAGTCGCTTGAGACAATGCAGAAGCCGTCCAGTTTGCCGCTGTAAAGCAGATCCATGGCGTCAATGATCATGGCCGAGTCTGTCGCGTTTTTTCCCGTTGTGTACGAGAACTGCTGAATGGGCTGTATCGCGTATTCAAGCAGCCTGTCTTTCCAGGATCGCAGGTTTGTGCTTGTCCAGTCTCCGTAAATTCGTTTGATGCTCGCGATCCCGTATTTGGCTACTTCGTTTAAAAGACCTTCTATAATCGCAGGCTGTGTGTTGTCCGCGTCAATAAGCACAGCCAGTTTCTCCTGGCTTGTTTCTGTTTGCTGTACCGAAAATGGCAGTAACGGCATATGTAACTCCTGTATAACCGGCGCTGTCCGCGCCTGATAATTAAAACTAATAATTAAAAATCGATCTTTTGATCATGCGCAATAAACTGATCTTTCCCAACGGGATACGGATCAGATTTTCCTGCAGATCGCCGCCGGCCTCTGTTTCACCGGCCCAGCCGGATTCTTGCCCGCTGAATGGTTTTAGAACAAGCACGCTTTCGCCTTCTTTTTTTTCCAGGGCCGAAGGAACCCCGGCTGTGACGCCGGATTCCGTCCCCATGTCTGTACGGGAAACCTCAAGCGAAGAACCGTCTATTAATGCCTGTTTGACAATGGAAATTTTTCCGGCGTAATCCAGTCCCCTGGCTTCAAGTTTCTGATGCTTTATCGCGGTCCTGTCCAGTTGGGTTTCCGTGATTATAACGCGGCGTTCTATGCGGGCCGCCAGTTCTTCCCTTTCCGGTCCGGTCAGTTTCATTTTATCAAGTAATTTTAAAAAATGATTTTTGGTCTCATCTTTGGAATTTCCCGGAGGTAAACTGACTGCAGCCGGATTACCATCCGCCGGACTGTCTTCCGGCGCGGGAGCCGATGCACTTGAAGATTCGGGATTTCCAATCGCAAAAACCTGCGTATCGTTTGCTGATCCTGACGGAGACGGGAATGTTGATCCGTATCCGGATTCTGTCTGCCGGCGGGGCCTTGCGACAATATCCACGCCCGCCCTCTGCAGCGCGGCCGCCGCCGGACCGCTTTCTCCTTTTAACACATACAGGCCGGGCGCGATTTTATTCTGGATCAGCGAAACAATTGGTTCGGCGTCCGCCAGGTATTGTTTATCCTGGGAAAGATAAAGTACCAATCCGTCATGCAGCAAAACCGAAGCGTATCTGGACTCCCAGTCCTTAAGCGTCCATATCAAACCTTCGTCAATACGGTTCCCTGACAGGTCATTGAGGATCGCGATCATGCTTTTGGAATCCAGGCCGAAGTCGAAACCGCGCACCGCCGACGTTTTGGTCAGTTCAAACCCAAACGGTTCTTCTTCCCTTAAATCCGCAAAGACACAAAATTTTAAAATATCCTTGAACCGTATTCCCGGATACAAAATAAAAGTAAACGGCGAATCCATCGCAATTTGCGGGCCCCTGGTTTCCGCGGCGGTCACCGGTATATAGCTGCAATAATTTTCCGCAGCGCAATTTTTTAGTATCCCCGCCGTGATCAGCGCGTCAAGAAAAACCCGCGCGTTGATCCTTCCGGTAAACTCCCGTGAGCCGTTTATATTCTGCTGTTCCAAAATTTTTAAAATTTTTAACAGGGTTGCTTTTAAATATTTCCTGTCGCCGGCCAGGCAGCAGCAGAACTGATGAATCAGGGAAGCCAGGCTGCTGATCCGGTTTGACAGCCCAAAGATGCCGTAAGCGCCGTTTTTATTTTCTCCCTTTTTTTCTTCCAGATTAAAATAGAGGCCGGCAGCCCAGTACTCCCGTCTCCCGCCAGGTTCCAGTTCCCCGAATCTCCGGATTTTTCTGTTAACAGGGAGGAACTTTTCTCCTTCGGTATAAAAAAGCCCCAGGTTGATAAGCACTTCAGCGGCCGTTCCCAGGTCCAGGCCAGGGAAAAGTTTTTGGCCCTGGTCATAAACTTTTTTGCGTATACCGTCTGTTTTAAAAAATTCTTCTTCCGCGGATACAAACGCAAAAAAAGCGCCAAGGGCCCTGTCGTCTCCGGCAGAAAATTCTCCTGTGCGGGTGTCGTTGTATACTGCTGCCTGCCCGGCCGCGTCAGACTGTGCTATTGCCTGTGACGGGAACAATATTCCCGTATCAGCGGCAAGGGGTCCAAGTATGGATACAAGAACCGGATTGAGGGCAAGCCTGCGCACGCGCCGGGTATCATCATTGAACCTGAACAATAACAGTCTTTCTTCCATGTTAAGCAGATGTCCGCGCAGAACGGCGCTGTTCTTTTCACCCTGGAAAAATTCTTCCAGTTCCGTGGGAGTCGGATCACCGAGGAGGGCCGCCGCCGCAATTACCCTGTGATCGTCTTCATCAATCATGGACAAAATTGTTTTCTGAATATCATCCCTGGACAGGAACACAAACAGATCTTCCAACAGGCGCTGCTTGTTGTAGGGAGTTTTTATGTTGCCAAAGACACTCCTCATCAGCTCAAAAAAAAGGGGAAGGTTCATGATCGCGGATTTCCATTCTTCTGTTGAACGGAAACGGTATGCAGAACCTGTCACGGCTGTGCGCCTCCGGGCATTTTTAATTCATCTGCGGTCCAGTGCTGGATTGTGTACTTGTATCCCTGCTCCGCGAGAAACTGCCTGCGCTTTGCCGCGAAGTCCTCTTCGACAGTGCCCCGCGACACCAGCGTATAAAACCACGAATTGTGTCCCATGCCTTTGGGCCTGAGTACCCTTCCCAGTCTCTGCGCCTCCTCCTGGCGGGAACCAAAGGTGCCTGACACCTGAATCGCCATTGAAGCGTCCGGCAGATCGATTGCGAAGTTCGCCACCCTGCTGACGACAATGACCGGAATCTCGCCCTTGCGGAAGGCGCTGTAAATTGTCTCCCTTTCCCTGTTCGGCGTGCTGCCGGTAATAATCGGAGTCTTTAACATTTTAGCCAGGGACTCAAGCTGGCTGATATACTGTCCGATTACCAGAATTTGATCTTCGCTGTGGTTCTCGATTAATTCGCGGACAACAGTTTCCTTGAGCGGGTTTTCGCTGGCTGTCCTGTACTTCTCCCGTTTTGAAGCCGACGCGTACGGAATCTTGAGATTATCCGGCAAATCAAGACGTATTTCCGTACACAAAGCTTCCGCAATCCAGCCCTTTGCCTCCAGATCCTTCCACGGCACATCGTAGCGTTTCGGCCCCACAAGGCTGAATACCGCATCTTCGGCGCCGTCTTCCCTGACCAGTGTCGCTGTAAGGCCCAGCCGCCTGACCGCCTGCAATTCAGCGGTCACCCTGAATACCGGAGCCGGCAGCAGGTGGACTTCATCATAGATGATTAATCCCCAGGGCCTTTCCCTGAACAGTTTAAAGTGCGGGAATTCCCCGTCCTTGTCAGGCCGCCATGTAATAATCTGGTAAGTCGCGACCGTGACCGGCGCCGTAGATTTTGTATCGCCGGAATATTCGGCTATATCTTCCGGTTTAAGAAAGGTCTTGTCCAGAAGTTCCTGCATCCACTGGTGAACCGCCGCCACATTCGCTGTGAGGATCAATGTATTGGTTTTTAGCATGGACATCAGGATAATTCCGACTACAGTCTTGCCCGCCCCGCACGGCAGGACAACCACCCCGTAACCTGTTCCCGGCCCCCCCGATCCTGTAACAGCGCGGGCTGCTTCGATCTGGTAATCGCGCAGCACAAGGGGATTTCCCGGAGTATCCGGCTGCTTAAGCGTAATCTCCATCGGCTCCCCTTCGACAAGAGGGGCTTCATCGTGCACCGGCCAGCCCAGCCTAATCAGCTCCCGTTTGACGCTTCCCCTGTCGGTCAGCTTAAGGCAAAAACCGCTTGATGTTTTGTTAAGCAGTTTTGCCAGGCTTTTTGCCGCGGCAATTTCTGTAACGATCGCCTGGTCATCGCAGACCAGTGAAAGTTCGCCTGAATCTGAACCTCCTGAGGCCATGCGAATCTTCCCGTACCTGGACATGGTATCGCCGAATCCCTCGATAATGCCGGACGGAACCGGATAACGGGTAAACTCGTTAAGGGTATTTGCCACATCTGCCGGAGAAAACCCGGCGCCGGCCGCGTTCCACAGCGAAAGGGAAGTAATGCGGTAGGTATGGATATGCTCCGGGGATTTTTCCAGTTCCGCAAAAGGCAAAATCGCGGCGCGGGCTTCCTCCGCCCTGGGCGCGTGTACATCAAGAAGCAAAGTTCTGTCGCTTTGGATAATAAGAGGATTTTGCGGAATTGAAGACCCGGAGGCCGCCATAATCGAACCATTATAGATGAAAAATTGCAATTATAGAAGAGCATGGAGAAAAGTTTACATAGAAATTTTTTTTATTTAGGAGCGCTGCATTGTATTGCAGACACGGCTTATGATATGTTTGATTTTATTTAAAAGTTAAACTATTCTCACTGTAAAGTATTAAAAAGGCAGGTAAAACATGAAAATCATTAACATTCACATTGAAAACTACAAAACATTGCAGAATGTGGATATTAAGAATATAGGTCAGCTTGCTGTGTTTCTGGGTGAAAATGGTTCCGGTAAATCGACTTTTTTTGATGTTTTTGGATTTATGAAACAATGTCTGACAGAAAATATACGTTCCGCATTGCAGGCGCGCGGCGGATACGATGAAGTTCACACAAGAGAAACAATGGGCGATATTTGCCTAAGCTTTCAATATAAAACATTTGATACCTCTCCCTTTTATACTTATGAGCTTCGATTAAACACAGATACAAAAAACACGCCAATCATTGTTAAAGAGCAATTAATTATTGAAGTAACAAGAGAAAAACAAGTATCAACTGTAAAAATTATTGATTTTTCACAGGGGGTGGGAGAAGCAATAGCAAATGATAATGCTGAATTTAAAAATATACTTGATACTAAACATGAAAAATTTACATTGGATTCACCGGATATACTGGCTATAAAAACATTTGGACAAATCAAACATTTTACTGCAGTAGTCGATTTTCGGAAATTTATTGAAGATTGGTTTGTCTCGGATTTCCATATTTACGCCGCGCGCCAAACTCAGGATATTTCTTATATTGAGCAGCTTAGCCGAAGCGGGGATAATTTAGCGAATGTTACGCAATTTCTTCATGATAAACATCCGGATAAATTTAAAGGAATTTTACAGAAAATGCGTGAAAAAATTCCGGGAATAAGTAATGTTGAGTCAAAACAGACAGAAGAAGGGCAAATATTTCTGCGTTTTTCGGACGGTAAGTTCAAAAATCCCTTTTCTGCCAGATTTGTATCTGACGGAACAATTAAGATGTTCGCATATCTGGTAATGTTGGCAGACCCAAATCCGCATAAACTGCTCTGTATAGAAGAACCGGAGAATCAGTTATACCCGCATTTATTGGAAATTCTTGCGGAAGAATTCAGGGAATATTCATTCTCCGGAGGGCAAGTTTTTATTTCTACCCATTCACCCAACTTTGTAAATGCCATTGAACCGGAAGAATTGTTCATAATTAAAAAACAAAACGGTGTATCAGACATAGTTGCTGCTTTAAATGATAAAAACATTGTTTCCCTTTATCAAAATGGAGATAAATTGGGTGAATTATGGCAGGAAGGACTTTTATAGAATGGTAAAAATCGTCTTTCTTCTGGAAGAATCATCAATGAAAGAACTTTTGTCGATTATTCTTCCGCAAATCTTTCCTCAGTCTTATACATTTCAATGTATTGCCCATAATGGCAAGCCTGCTCTTAAAAAATCAATCCCGATTAAAACACGGGGGTGGAAAGAACAAAATGTACAATTTGTGATTGTTTGTGATAAAGACTCTGCTGATTGTAAAAAACTAAAAACAGATTTACATAATCTTATATACGAAACCAGACATTCTGATACACTCATAAGAATAGTATGTACAGAACTGGAATCCTGGTATCTGGGTGATCTTGATGCTGTCGAAAAAGGCTATGGTATTAGTCTCTCTGGTTATAAGGCAAAAGCTATTTTTCGTAATCCAGATTCTATAGCGAATGCAAAACAAGAATTAAGAAAACTTGTTCCTGCTTACCAACAAATAACCGGAGCAAAAAAAATAGCCCAATATATGGATATTACAAAAAATAAATCTCATAGTTTTAATGTGTTTGTAAAGGGAATAGAAAAAATAGTTCAGGAAAACAAAATTAATAATGGCTGAAGGATTCTTCCGCTGTAATGCCTCATGTAAAAATCTAACCGAAATAACCCCCCTTGCAATTATTTTTATAATACAGTATATTAGCAATATCTAAATTACTTATGTACACTAAACTGTTTATGTAAGTAAATTTAATATTAAAGGTTTATACGGAAGGTTTAGTCAGATAATGGATGAGGTAAAAGAAATAGCCCGCATGCTCAAGGTGCTTGCCAACGAAAACCGGCTCCTGATTCTGTGCGCCCTTATCGGGCAGCCGATGACGCCGGCCGGAATTGCCAAACATGTTCCCGGCATTACGCAGTCCGCGCTTTCTCAGCACCTTACTTTATTAAAAGCGCATAATTACCTTGATTCCAAAAAATCCGGCCAGAATATTATTTATTCGGTTGCCGACAAACGGGTGGAAAACACAATAAATGTGTTAAGAAAATATTATTGCAGATCACAGGAGAAAAAACCATGAAAAATCCAAAAAACATATCGGCAAAGGATGCCAAAGCGGTAATGGACAGCGGCCAGCCCTATACACTGGTCGATGTAAGGACCAGGGATGAATTTGAGGAGAAGCGGATCAAGGGCGCAATCAATATCCCCGTTGATGAAGTTGAGTCTGCCGCCGAATCCAAACTCAGGGACAAGAACGCGGTTATCCTGGTTTATTGTCTTAGCGGGGGCAGAAGCTCAAGAGCCTGTAAATTGCTGGCTAACATGGGTTACACCAATGTCAGTAACTTTGGCGGTATCATGAGCTGGCCCTATGATACGATCAGCGGTTAAAATGAAAAAAATTATCGCTGCCGGCCTGCTGGTCCTGTTCTTTATTTTTACCGGATGTTCCGCACAGGAGCAGGCAAAAGGACCAGACCGGACAGCCGCGGCTGCGCCCAAAAAATTAACGCCGCAGCAGGCAAAAACAATGATGGACAGCGGAAGCCCCTATACGCTTGTGGATGTGCGAACCGCCGCGGAGTTCAGCACGGGCCATATCAAGGGCGCAATCCTGTTTCCGGACAACGAAATCGCGGCCCGCGCCTCAAAGGAACTTCCGGACAAAGATGCGGTAATAATTGTATACTGCCGCAGCGGTGCGAGGTCTTCCGGAGCCGCAAAGGTTTTGGCCGGCTTGGGATATACCAATATTTATGATCTGGGCGGAATCATTAACTGGCCTTACGGGACTGTGACCGATTGATTTTTTTGGTGTATAAATTATGTCATGCACTTTACCGAAGCCAAAGGCATACTTTCCGCTTCCAACGGCATGAACCTTTGCCGCGGCTGTACCCACGGCTGCATTTACTGTGATTCACGCAGCAAGTGCTACGGCATTAACCACGATTTTGAAGATGTGGAAATCAAAATCAATGCCCCGGCCCTGCTGGAAGACAGACTAAGGCGCAAACGGCAAAAATGTGTAATCGGCACAGGCGCGATGAGCGATCCCTATATTCCGATTCCGGAGAGCCTGGCCATAACAAGGGCCTGCCTTGAAATTATTGAAAAGGCCGGGTACGGTCTCGCGATCCAGACCAAGTCAAACCTCATACTGCGCGATTTAGATTTGTTAAAAAAAATTAACCAAAAATCCGTATGTGTTGTCCAGATAACACTAACTACCTTTGATGAGGATCTCTGTAAAATCCTGGAACCCAATGTCTGCACCACCAAAGAACGTTATGAAGTATTAAAAATTATGCGCAGCAGCGGAATCCCAACCGTTGTCTGGCTTTGTCCTATTTTACCTTTTATTAACGATACCGAAGAAAACCTTCGCGGTATCCTAGATTACTGTATAGAAGCGGATGTACACGGCATTCTCTGTTTTGGAATGGGCATGACATTGCGGGAAGGCGACCGCGAGTATTATTACGCCAAACTCGACAAACATTTTCCTGGTTTAAAGAAAAAATACATCCAAAAATACGGCAACAGTTACGAACTGTCAAGCGATAACAGCCAAAAGCTCATGGCGATCTTCGGCAATGTATGCAAAGCCAATAACATCCTTTATGGCACTGATGAAGTGTTCAAATATCTGCATACATTTGGGGGAACTGCCCTTAGTGAAAAATCCGCAAACGAAGGCCAGCTTGCGCTGTTCCGGGAGGACTAAACGAAAAAGTTTTTAATCAGCGCGGAAAACGCGGAGTTTCAGATTATCGAATCCTTAAAGACAAACAGAACCAAAAGGGCGCAGCACCGGGAGATTTTTATCGAGGGCATTGAGTCAATCAAACAGGCCTTTAAATCCGGTATTGAAATTACCCGGATCATAACAACAGGTAAAATATCAGAATGGGCCGAAGATAAAATACGTTTTTTTGGAGGGGCAGGTGATAATGCCGCTGACGCACAAACCTTCTCCGCGCCCAGGATCATCGAAATGACAGATGACCTGTATAAAAAACTTTGCGACCGCAATGAACCTTCGGAAATGCTGGTTACCGCCAGAATGCCCGGCGCAGACGGGCTTCAGCTCCCGGGTCTGACCGCCGGCGGGCTTCAATTGCCCGATAATCCTTTTATCCTTGTCCTGGACAGACCATCGGATACCGGAAACCTCGGTTCAATAATCCGTTCCGCAAACGCGTTCGGTGTTGACGCGGTTCTGCTGATCGGCCACGGCGTTGATCCCTGGGACCCCAAAACCATACGCGCAAGTTTGGGAAGCGTTTTTTTTACGGCGCCAATACAACTTGAGTCGCTGGATGAATTTTCTGAATCTCTAAAAACTCTAAAAAATAAATGCTCTCTAAAAATCTGGGGCACCGACACGCAGGGTTCCTCGTCCCTGACCAATACTGTCATCAAAAGGCCGCTCGCCCTTGTGCTTGGCAATGAAGCGAAAGGCATGAGCCAGGCCCTCAGGTCGCTCTGTGACGGAATTATCGGCATTCCGGTTACAGGCGAGGTTAATTCATTAAACATTTCCTGCGCGGCCGGTATTTTTATGTGGGAAGTTTTAAGGAATTCGGCGCCTGTAATTTAACTTGTATGTTTGTATTTTACACAGAAAGACGTTATAATTTAAATATGGAAGCAGTAATCCAGGCGGAAATTGGACAACATTAAATCTGTGAAAAATTGGATATACTCACGTCCCCATCCGGAAACCGGGCAATAATCTCAAGTTCTCCCCCCATTGCTTTAATATGGCTTCGCAGAGTGGAGATATACATATCAGTTCGTTTTTCCAGCTTTGCTATTGCGGGTTGCTGAATATGCAGGGCTTCTGCAAGCATCTTTTGGGAAAGGCCGCGGGCATTTCGCAATTCACTTAGCGGCATTGCAGCCAAAGCCTTTTCGACTTCCTGGTTTACCCATTGCCTTGATTCCGGACTCATTTTTTCTTCAAGTTCTGAAAATTTCCTAGCCATTATTCTCCTCCCGGATTTCTATTAGGTAATCTTCAAAGATTTTATCTGCCAATGGGATCATTTCTTCATAAAACCTGTCATTTCCTGTTTTGTCCGCACCAATTAACAGAATTGCGAATCGCTTAGGATCAAAAGCATAAAAGGTACGTAATGGCCGGCCCTTACATTGGCTGCGTAATTCACGCATTGAGCCATGCCTTGATTGTTCAATTCTCGAACTATATTTATTATATATTCCATATATGGAATATATTCAATCATTTTGAGAAGAATCAGCCTCCCGCTTTTGCATCTATTCTGCTGTATTTATTATAAATATTTTTCACTTTCAGCTGCTGGAAATATAACGACCGGATACCTGACGCCGAAAGCGCCTGTGATATTTCCGTTGCCCTGGGCGTACCGATGGAATATCTCGTGCGTGGCATTGATCGTCTCAAAAGGAGGACAATCCTGCCGCTAATCTAAAATCCGGGATTTGTTGATCCATAGGCAGATCTATACGGCCCCTCCCCGGCGCTGTTTATTGCAGAAACTCTGACATAATACTTGGTATTGGGCTGCAGACCATCAATTATTATTTGAGTTAACGCTGTAGTTTCAACTGAAGCAAATGGTCCGGTTGGAGAAGTTGAGTATTGAACCCTGATTTTATCCGCTCCTATAACCACATACCAGGTAACCCTGATTGAAGTACCGGAAACCCCTGTAACCCACGCATCAGTTGGCGCAGGCGGCATTTTAATGGTACCGCCGCCGCCTTTATTACCGTCGGTACCGCCATTACCGGGATTACCGCTGCCATTCGGATTGGGACAGGTAACAAAGGTAAATGCGAAGATTATCAATATTAAAAGACTGAATTTTTTAAACGGCGTTTTCATACAATACCCTTAATATGACGACTCAATCGCACCGATATCTACCCTGCCGTTCTGGATACGGGGATTGCCAAGTATATCTTTATCAATGGTAACAAATGAATTGTCGCCTTTATTTACAGCCCCAGATAACGGCATGGGCGACCAGTCAGCATTCAGGAGATATACATTATCATTTGCCAGCCCTTGCATATTATTGGCTTCATAAAGTCCGGTCACTGTATTTATATGTCCATGAGGCAAAACGATGTTATTGACAAAATTCAGAGAGCCGCTGCCATTCAAAAAAATATTACTCCCGGTACTCCATGTGCCCTGAAGATTATTAAATGTACAATTAACAATGTTATTACCGCCGCTGCTGTACTTTACGATAGAATTGCTTGTACATCCCGATATTATGCATCCCTCCACCCGGCCGCCGTTTAAAAATATAGTAACACTGCATACAGGGTAGTTATAGCCTGGATAATTCGTCACGTAATTTGATATATTGCTGTTGAGTATCATGCCGCCAGATGTAGTATATATAGCGGTAGTACCATCCAAAGAATATTTACCCTTAATAACTATTGATGAATCGGAAATGATTCCGCCAGAAATTGTTAGTAATGACCAACTAATTGGTAAGCCATCAATAGTTGCTTCTAGTTCGCAATTATTAATGATACTGTTTTTATTAAGCGTTTGCCGTGTATTGAGGTTATCATTAAAAATGGTGAACCCGTCTAAAATAGTTGGGATGCTGAAGTTATTGGCGCTTGTAAAAACGCCTCCTGTAAGCACGCTTCGCCTGGTACCCCGATTGGAAATATTGATGTCTGAGCGGTTGAATCCTCCATACACATTCACACCATCTTTCATCGTTACATTTTCCGAATAAGCACCTTCTTCCACCCATACATAATCGCCTGGAGCGGCAAAGTAAATAGCTAAATTAATATCTTTAACAGCATTGTTCCACGATTTTCCATCGTTTAAGTCATTGCCTGTAGATGATGCATAATATACAGCCGGCGGCTTGCCTTCTTGGACTACCGTCAGTACTGCCATGGCGGAGCCGCTTTTCTGTTTGAGCGTTACTGTTCCTGTGCGGCTTATGGTTGACGGATTCGCCTGCGCCTGCAGGGTTACGGCTGCGGCTGTTACCTGTGTTACAGTGATCCAGTTTACATTTGGCGTCACGTCAAAGTCCACGTTTGCCGACACATTGACAGAAATGGTTTGTGTTTGGTCGTCAATGTTTCTTGTAGTTGGCGGCAAAATGACAATCGAAGGCTCTATTCCAAGTTGTGTTACTGTTACAGTCTTTGTCAGAACATAAGTGCTATTGATTATGCTCAGCCTTGCTATTCGGCTCGATGTTCCTGTATTGGCGCTGACAGTTACTGTCACTTGGACATTACCGTTTCCGGAGGAGGCTGAAACACTGCACCAGCCCTGATCGGATACGATTTGCCAGTCAACTGTTGAACTAACCTGTATGGTTTTACTCCCCCCGATATTCAAAAAATCCAGCAGCGCTGGATTGGCGTCGATGCTGTTCCCGTGACCGTCGCTGACCGGTCCTGCAGGCTGGCCGGCCGCTTGGGTAATGATGATCTCACTGCTTAACTTGTTATCTGTTGTTTTAATGGTAACTTTTGCGGTTCGCTGTACAATAGTGTTGTTTATATCTGCTGTAATGTTTATTGCGCCGCTGCCGGATCCATGGTCAGGCGATACAGTGCACCAGGCCTGATTTGAGGAGGCTGTCCAGTTTGAATCACCGGAAACGGCTACCAGTTTTGAGCCGCCTATTTCGGTAAACACCAAAGATGTTTCGCCCAGTTTAAGACTGGTTTGATCGGTAGAACTATTGGGATTGGGACATCCGAAGAAAAATAACGCTGTTAACGGGATTATAAGAAACGCTAATTTTTTCATTCTCAATTTCCTTTATGTTATTTTTTGAAAAATTCTTGCAGGATTTAAAATAAAGTTAGCTTTTAACGATCTTATTTTAAAAAAAAGTTCGTGTCAAGCGTACCTTTTGAGGTAAAATGTTCGTTAATAACATACGTTAGATGGATATAACCCGGCTTTTTATCTACAATTTAAAAAAATGGCGCAAGGCAAAAGGCCTTTCCCAGAAAGCCCTGGCGGAACGCTGCGGAACAAGTTATACCTATATCAGACAGCTTGAAAGTGCAAACGGGAATCCGTCATTTTTATTTATTGGAAAAATTGCAGATGCTTTGGGAATTGAACCATACCTGTTGTTCTATGATGATTCGCCAGAATCATTGCCAAAACCCGGACAGGCGGAATTGATAAATCCTGTAAAAGCTGATTTTCTTGACAGGATTTCAATCGAATTTGACAGGGCAATAAAAAAAATAACATAAGAAGCTTTTCTGGTGTATATCAGTGCACGAAAATTGTACAGTTGCATGGCCGCAGGGTTATCAATATACTGTTCATCTATGAAGCACGAATCTTTCCGTGAATTCGCCAAACAATACGCCGAACTTGCACACAGTCCTGCGCAGGAACAAAAAAGGCGGCTCTGGAGAGACCTCAACAGCCTTAAGTTCAGCCGGCCCGCCATTTATGTGCGCAAAATTCCGTATTGGGAATTCTTTGATTATTCGGCGGTCAAAAGTGAAGACCGCCTGCTGCGCGGTATTGAAAGAATGTTCGCGGAATCCGTTATTTACAGGCAGAAACTCATAGATGATTATATTTTTGAGCCGTGGATATCGGTAAGGGCAGTTTTAAATATTGACGAAAAAGACCGCTGGGGCGTTCCCTGCGCCCTTGGCGAAAAAACTGCGCAGTTCGGCGCGGCCGCCTTTGATCCTCCCATTAAAAATGAAGAAGATCTGGCCAGGATAAAACCTGCCAAATTTGAAATTGACGAAAAAGCAACGGCGGAACGGATAGAAAAAGTAAAGGACGCCCTGGGCCCGGACATGGACGGCGTCCTTGATGTGGTCTGCAGCCGGGTTGGCGTTTTTTGCGAGCAGTGGCACAGGGACATTTCCACCGACATAGCCAAACTGCGCGGCCTGGAACAGATAATGTGGGACGTGTACGACCGGCCGGAATGGTTTCACCGTTTTGTTACGATCATGCGGGACACTGTACTGGAAGATATTGATAAAACAGAAAAAGCCGGCAGCTTCCGCGCGTTCAACAGCGACAACCAGGCTATGGCATACGGCGGAGGACTCCCGGATCCGGTTCCCCAAAATAAAGTCCGGGGCCCGTCAGATTTGTGGGTCTTTATGGCTTCCCAGGAATTTACCGGAATCGGCCCGGAGCTCTACGATGAATTTATGCTCCAGTACCAAAAGCCCATAATGGAACGGTTTGGTCTATCCGCCTACGGCTGCTGCGAAGACATGAACACCAAAATACCGCTCCTTAAAAAAATAAAGAACATGAGGCGCATAGCTATCACCCCGTTCTCCGATGTGCGCAAATGCGCAGAGCTTATCGGTCCTGATTATGTTGCGTCCTACCGGCCCAAACCCACCGACATGATCGCAGGCGGCCTGGACGAGGATTTGGTCAGTAAAATAATAAGACGGGATTATCAGATTTTAAAGGAATTTAATTGTCCCTTTGACATTACACTCAAGGACGTTGAAACTATCGCGGCCAAACCGCAGAATATGATCCGCTGGGTGGAGATTGTCCGCAAAATCGGAGAGGAGGTTTTTGGTGCAGCTTGATTTGGAATACGGCAACGGTTTTTTAAAAGCCAATCTGCCGGACAATACCGATGTTTTTATTCCGGGAGAGACTATCCCGGATCCCGCTTTTATTCCCGAAGACAAACTAAAGGAAGCTTACCTGCAGAGTCTGCATAATCCAATCGGAATGCCGCCGCTTTCGCAGCTCGCGCACAAGGGCAGCAAATGCGTCATCGTTTTCCCGGACCGCGTAAAGGGCGGCGAACAGGCGTCATCGCACCGCAAGATGAGCATACCGCTGGTACTGGAAGAACTTTACGCTGCCGGCGTTCAGAAGAAAGACGTTCTTTTAATCTGCTCCAACGGACTGCATTCTAAAAATACCGAAAAAGAAATTCGGGGAATTCTGGGACAGGCGCTGTTTGACGAGTTTTGGTATTCAGGACAAATCATAAACCACGACAGCGAAGACTGGGATCACTTAATCGATCTGGGTACTACAGAAGCCGGCGATCCGGTGATCATGAACAAGTATGTTTACGAAGCCGATGTAGCCGTTTTGATCGGGCACGTCCAGGGAAACCCCTACGGCGGTTATTCGGGCGGCTACAAACACTGCACAACCGGCATTACCCACTGGCGCAGCATCGCAAGCCACCACACGCCAAAAGTGATGCACAAACAGGAGTTTGTCCCTGTATCCGGTTCCAATGCCATGCGGACCAAGTTTGACGAAATCGGCATGCACATGGAAAAACGCATGGGTAAAAAGTTTTTCTGCTGCGACGCGGTGCTGGACACAAAAGCCCGCCAGATCGCGATCTACTCCGGATACGCCGCGCAGATAGAGCCGCAGAGCTGGAAAATCGCGGACAAGCGCACCTACGTTCCGTTCGCGCAGAAGAAATACGACCTAATGGTTTTTGGCATGCCGCAGTCCTTCCATTACGGAGACGGAATGGGCACCAATCCCATAATGCTGATGCAGGCGTTAAGTGCGCAGGTAATCCGGCACAAAAGGGTGATGAGCGACCGCTGTGTGATTATCTGTTCTTCCGTCTGCAGCGGTTATTTCCACGATGAACTGTGGCCCTACACCAGGGAACTTTATGACGCCTTTGGCCGCGACTACATGAACACCTTGCCGGACCTCGACCGTTACGGCGAGTATTACGCGACCAACGCCGAATACATCCGCAAATACCGTTTTGCCGGCGCCTTCCATCCCTTCCACGGTTTCTCGATGATGTCCTGCGGCCACCTTGCCGAATCCAACACCGCCGCAATCTATATCGTCGGCGCCCGAGACACAGGCATTGCCCGCGGAATGGGGCTTAAGACCCGGGCAACTTTTGACGAAGCTCTGGCCGACGCGCAGAAAAAATACCTGCCGCAAAACCCGGCAATTCTCGCTCTGCCCAAAACATTTACCACCGGCGCAGTTCACCTGTGTTTAAAAAATGACCCCTACGGAGGAACCATCAGCAAAGCACTTTAGTTGTAATTTATTCTCACGGAGGCATCGAACCTGCGGTTCGTGAGAACACAGAGGACACAGAGCAGGAAAGAGATAGAAGTGAATAAAGAAGTATTCTTTATCTTTTATTTCTTGTTTTTTATCTTCCTTCGTGTTCTTTGTGTACTTTGTGGCTCTGTGAGAAAAAACTAAAATAAATTATTGGAGGAAAGTTATGCCGATTATGCCTATGCGTCCGATTCTGGATGCCGCTGCCCGGGGCGGGTATGCCCAGGGAGCTTTTAACGTAAACACCGTCGCCCAGGCAAAAGCCATTATCGAGGTGCACGAGATGTTCCGCAGCGCCGCCATTATCCAGGGCGCTGACCTTGCCAACGCCTTTATGGGCGGCAGGGGTGATTTTGCCAAAGGTACTGTCGAGGACAAACGTTTGGGCGCAAAACGTATTGCTGACGCTGTCTACCGTTACGCCAAAGACGCCGAAATCCCGGTGGCCCTTCACCTTGATCACGGCAAGGACGTTGATTCCGTAAAGGCCGCGATTGACGGCGGCTATACCTCCGTCATGATCGACGGTTCTTCGATGCCATTCCATGACAATGTCGAGCTGACCCGCGAAGTTGTAAAGTACGCGCATCCGCTGGGCGTCACTGTCGAAGGAGAACTCGGCGTGCTTGCCGGTGTGGAAGATCATGTTTCCGCCGAAAAATCCAACTACACCGATCCGACCGTAGCCTGCGAGTTTATGGAAAAGACCGGAGTCGACTGTCTGGCAATTTCCTACGGAACCCAGCACGGCGCGGTAAAAGGTCCGGATGTAAAACTCCGCAAGGAGATCGCGATTGCGACGACGGAGAACCTGCGTTACCGCGGCATTACTGCCCTTCTGGTATCGCACGGATCATCTTCGGTCCCCCGCTATGTCGTCAACCGAATCAACGCCCTGGGCGGCGCCATAAAGGACGCGAGCGGAATTCCCATCGATGAGCTCACCGCCGTAATTCCGCACGGTATCCGCAAGATCAACGTTGATACAGACATAAGGCTTGCCGTTACGCGCAACTTCAGGGAGTACTTTACCAAGTATCCTGAAAAAAAGAAGAGTCCGTCGGTAGGCCCGGTCTGGGAACTGATGGATAAAAATCCCGACAAGTTCGACCCCAGGGTTTTCCTTCCTCCTGTAATGAACCAGATGATCGTTGAGTTTGATATCAAAGACGGCGATATTCTGGATCTTGTGGATCTGGTAAAAAAAGGCGTGCGGGAAGTCGTCGGGACCTTGATCATTCAGTTTGGTTCTTTCGGCCATGCCGATGATGTTGAAATAAAAACACTCGCGCAGATGCGGGAGTTCTATAAAAACCAGTAAGGAAAAATCATGAGCGCAAACATGTTTGTCGCCCACGGCGGCGGGCCGACTCCGGTCATAAACAGTTCGCTGCAGGGCGCGGTTGAGGAAGCAAGAAAACACGGCGCAATTAAAAAAATCTTTGGCGCGCGCTTCGGGGCCGAAGGTATTCTGAATAACGATTTGATGGATCTGACCGGGACCCCGGCCGGCGTTATCGCGAAGCTGGGGCAGACTCCGGCGTCGGCCCTGGGAAGCTGCCGGAGGAAACTGGCTGCCGATGATTATCCAAAAGTGCTTGAGTGTTTTAGGAAGAACGATATCCGCTGGTTTTTTTATAACGGCGGGAACGACTCAATGGACACCTGCAACCAGATCAGCCTGCTTGCGCAAAAATCCGGTTTTGAGCTGAACGTGATAGGTATTCCCAAAACCATCGACAACGATCTTGCCGAAACCGATCACTCTCCCGGCTACGGGAGCGCCGCGCGGTACGCCGCTATCAGCGCGCTTGAGCTCGCCATGGACGCTGCCTCGCTGCCGATTCACGTGGTGACAATGGAGGCCATGGGCCGCAACGCCGGATGGATTACCGCAGCCTGCGGCCTTTTCCAAAAAGCCATGCCCTGCGAGTTTATGGTCTGCCTGCCTGAGCATCTGCATGATCGCAAAACCCTTCTTGGGCAAATCGAGGCGGCCTGGAAAAAGAAACGCGGCGTTCTTGTCGCGGTTAGCGAAGGTATCAAGGATGAAAAGGGAACGCCTTACGGCGATACCGGCATTAAGGACGGATTCGGACACATTATCGCGGGAGGGGCGGCGCAGGCCGTAACAGACCTTATTATCGGCGAACTCAATATCAAGTCCCGTTCGGAAAAACCCGGTCTCCTTGGCCGTGTAAGCATGGCCTGTGTTTCAGAAGTTGACAGGAAGGAAGCCTACGATGCCGGCGCCTTTGCGGTAAAGAACGCGGCCGAAGGCAAAACCGGTTTTATGGTAGCGATAACAGCCGAGCGGAGCCCGCGTTACATTTCGAAAATGACCCTGGTTCCGCTGGAGAAAGTCGCCAACGTCGAACAGAAGTTCCCGGACAAATGGCTTAAGGGACCCGGTCTTGGTTTTACCGAAGATTTCGCCGCCTACTGCCGGCCCCTTGTCGACCTGCCCATGCCGGAGTACGCGTATCTTGGGAATTAATTGGGATATAAATTGGGGAATTTAAATGATAAAATTTGACGAATCCGGACTGGATAAAACCTTGCCTTCCGGGGCGATTGATAAATTTATCGCGGACAACAAAAAAATAATTACTGAAGTTCTTGCCGGCCAATACGGAATGGCCGATGCTCTTGGCTGGTTTAAAGTTGCGGAGAACACCGGCGCTCCCCTTATGGAAAAAATCCGGGTAAAAGCCGCGGAGATAAAAAGGGACGCCGATGTGTTCATACTTGCCGGCGTCGGCGGATCGAACAGGGCGGCCCAGAGTGTTATCGAAGGAATGGAATACCATAGGAAAGGCAAGCCAAAGATCCTCTACATGGGCAATACCCTTTCAGCAAACGAAATTAACAACTGTCTGGAAAGCTTTGAAGGAAAAAGCGTTTACGCCAACATCATAGCAAAGAACTTCGCGACCCTGGAACCCGCTCTGGCTTTCCGCGTGATCCGTTCCTGGATGAACAAAAAATACGGCCCTTCTTACAGCAGCCGTATTACGGTTACCGGCAGTTACGGCAAAGGCCAGCTCGCGGATATCGCGCAGTCAAACGGCTACTCGTTCTTCGAATTCCCGGCAGCGGTCGGCGGAAGGTTTTCGGCCTTTACAGCGGTCGGACTTTTGCCCATGGCTGTGATGGGCGCTGACATAGAAGGATTCGTGCGCGGCGGCCTGAATTCCGAGCTGCGGCTCAAGTCCGGCGCCAAATCTGACGCCGGCGGCCATGAGTCAGTCAGGTATGCGGCCGCGCGCCATCTGCTGCGGCAAAAAGGTTTTACCGCAGAGGCCTTTTCCTATTTTGAGCCTTCTCTCCAGATGCTCGCCCGCTGGTGGCTGCAGCTTCACGGCGAAACCGAAGGCAAGAACACCCAGGCTGTACTGCCGACCATGTCCTGCTTCTCCGAAGACCTGCACGCGATCGGCCAGTATTATCAGGAAGGCGGCCGGTTCTTCTTTGAAACTTTCCTGGACTTTTTTAAACCCAAAAAAATTAATCTGCCTGCTTCCGCATGGGACGACGGACTTTCTTACCTTGAAGGTAAATCCCTTGACTGTCTGAACCCGGCTGTTTCCAAAGCCACATCGGACGCTCACTACGGAGCCGGCGTACCCGTACTTAAGTTTTCCGCGGATAAAGTTGACGAGGAAACAATCGGTGAATTTATGTACATGCAGATGCTTTCAACATATTTTTCCGCGGCGTTTCTTGGAGTCGAGCCGTTCGATCAAAACGGCGTTGAATCGTACAAGCGCAACCTGGCGCGCGAATTAACATTCGCGACGTGAATTATCGGGAGGCCATTAATGAAAAAATATATTTATGTAAATCTCAAGCGGTTTGATGTTCCGGCTGAATTCGGCGGGGTAAACCGGATCGCCGCTCCCGATAAATGGGCGGCAACAATTATCAACAGTGTAAATCCGGGGCTGGAAAAATATAACAGAGGCGACGCCTCCTTTACATTTTTCTTTCCCGAGGCTCATATAATTCCGGCTGCTTTTGCAGCTTCCGTAACAGCCGGCTCCGGCGGCAAGTCCGCAGTTACGATCGGCTGCCAGGGTGTTCATTGGGACGATCTTGCCAAAGGCGGCAACTTCGGCGCGTTTACAACATCGAAGCCCGCGGCCGCATTGACCGCTCTTGGCTGCAAATCGGTGATTATCGGCCACTGCGAAGAACGCCGCAGTCTGGCCGCGGTTCTTGCGGAAGCCGGAGTTTCCGCGGACGCCGCCGCTGCCGCGGTCAACCGCATTCTTGGCAAAGAAGTCGCCGCCGCCAGGGCGAGGAACCTGGAAGTGCTTTACTGCATAGGCGAAAAAGCCGAGGAACAGGATCACTGGCAGGAGGTGCTTGAGGCCCAAATCGAAGCCGGGCTTTCCGCGGCTCCGGATCGCCAATTCGTCATTGGGTACGAACCTGTCTGGGCAATCGGCCCCGGCAAAACTCCGCCCGATCGCGCCTACATCGAAAAAATCGCGCGTTTTATAAAAAGCAAAGCCGATATTCCGGTTGTTTACGGCGGCGGTTTAAAAACGGACAACGCCAAAATGCTGGCTTCGATTCCGGAGATTGACGGCGGCCTTATCGCGCTCACAAGGTTCAGCGGCGAAATCGGTTTTTACCCGGAAGAGTTTTTGGAAATTGCAGATATATATCTGAATGGTTAAAATATTAACGGGGAATCCTGAATGGCAGTTTCCTGGCTGACTGTTTCATGATTAATAAAAATTGAACAAGCCGAATATTCTGTTTATTATGTCCGACGATCATTCGGCCAACGCGGTGAGCTGTTACCAATCCATATTGGCCGAAGTTTTTAAGACTCCCAATCTTGACAGGATCGCGGATGCCGGCGCCAGGCTGAACCGTTTCTACAGCACCAATTCAATCTGCACACCAGCAAGGGCGACCATAATGACAGGCCAGTACGGCCATGTTAATGGAGTGCGTACGCTCAGCGATCGCTGGATACCGTCATCTTTGGATTCGCAGACGGCAGCTCAATCGGCCAGGCTCAGCCTGGCGGCCCTGCTTCGTGATGGCGGTTATACAACTTCGGTGTTCGGGAAATGGCACCTGCACTGCGAGCCGCAGGGGTTTGACGATTATTCGGTTTTAACCGGCGCGGACGGACAGGGCACTTACCGCGATCCGCTTTTCTTTGACAAGGGCAGGGGCGAAAAAGTATATCCCGGTTATGTAACCGATATTATTACAAAAAAATGCCTTGACTGGCTGGCCGTACGCGATAAAAGCAGGCCGTTTTTTATGATGTGCCACCACAAGGCGCCCCATGATTTTTGGGAGTATGCCCCACGGCATGAGCATCTGTTTGACGGCGTTGACATACCTGTTACAGGTAGCCTGTTCGAGGATAAAAGCCACCGCAGCATTGCCTCAAGGGATTACGGGAGTTCCGTTACTCCGCGCAGTAAAGTACGCAGCCTGTACCGGGATTTTCTTGCGGATGATTATGTAACCGGACCGTTAAAAAATACCGAGAATATGACCTTTGAGGAAAAAGGCCTTGCCGCCTATCAAAAGTACCTCAAGGATTATCTGCGCACTGTAAAGGGAATTGACGATTCGGTTGGATCGGTTCTGGATGAACTAAAGAACCAGGACCTCCTGGACAATACTGTTATTGTTTACACATCAGACCAGGGGATGTTCCTTGGAGAACACGATTACCAGGACAAGCGCTGGAGTTACGAAGAAAGCCTCAGCGCTCCGTTTTTGATCAGTTATCCCGGAGAAATCATGGCCGGCTCCGTACTTGATTCACTTATGGCAAACATAGACATCGCGCCCACCCTGCTTGATTACGCGGGCATAAAAATTCCGCCGCAAATGCAGGGATTTTCCTGCCGGAACATGATCGCCTGCGCTGCCGGGGCGCGCGTCAGGGAATCGGTTTACTTCCGTTACTGGATGCACCGGGCGCACAGGCACGATAACCCGGCCCACTACGGCATTCTGACCGAACGCTGGAAACTGATTTATTACTACGGGCTTCCCCTGGACGCGGCCGGCGCGGTTAATGAACCAACGCCTGCAGGCTGGGAACTTTACGATATGCAAAATGACCCGTATGAATTAAAGAACCTGTATGAAGATAATTCATATAAAAATACTGTTAATGAATTAAAAATCATGCTTAAAAGATGCAAGGAAGAATATAAGGATACCGACGTAAAATATCCTCTAATGGAAAAATGGAGCGTGTAAATACAGCCCGGACCAGGAACTGCCGCAGTGTTCCGGCCGGGTTATTGTACATTTCCATTATTTAATTACAATAAATAATAAATTATCTTGTCTGTTACAGCTATCAATGATAGAATAATTTTCGGAGGCGCGCGGTGAACTTTAAAGGTTCCAATATGGTTTTGGTACATCAGAATAACAAGTCCAAAATCCTGCAGACTCTTTTTTTCCACGCCCCCATTTCCAGGATAGAAATTGCCAATATTACTTCTCTTGCGCCGCCTACGATTACATCCAATATTGCCGGCCTTATAGATGCCAAACTTGTGGCAGAATGCGGGAAGACATCCGGCCAGGGCAGCGACGCAGCCCTGGGAAGAAAACCGATTCTGCTGGATATAGTAAATGACGCCGCTTATGCCATAGGAGCGGATTGGGGACCCAACGGAATAATTTGTTCAGTTACAGATCTGCGGGGTAATGTCCTGGATAAGGCCAGGAGCCCGGTTAAAAAATGGGAAGTGGATTCTGTCATTAACGAAACATCGGAGATGATTAAGCGTTTGATAAAAGCGAACCGTTTACAAAAAGATAAAATCCTGGGAGTCGGAGTGGGGGTTCCCGGTTTTGTAGAAATAGAAACCGGTATAGTACGTTATTCGCCTGTTCAGGGATGGAAAAATATTAATGTCGGAAAGGAGCTGGAAGACCGCATCGGGCTGCCGGTTTGTGTCGAGAATAACGTCCGCATAATGGCAATAGGGGAAATGCTTTTTTCAGGATGGAAAAACAAGACCTGCGGAATTACCGGAAATTTTTTATATGTATTTGTGGGCGAAGGCATAGCCTGCGCCATTGTGAACAATAACGAACTTCTGCAGGGCAATATTTCCGGGGCCGGTCAGCTTGGCCATTCGATTGTTGTCAGGGACGGGACTGAATGCCGCTGCGGCAAACTCGGCTGTCTTGAAACAGTAGCAAGCGAATACGGCATTAAAAAACAGGTGGCGGAGTATATGGCGGGAAAAACTTCTGCAGGAAATACTTCCTCAGTGCTAAAAAAGGAAATCAAAAATCCCAATAACCCGTCAATCGGCGAAATATTGTCCGCCTGGGACAAGGGCGATAAAAAAACCGCAGAAATTATAAATGAAGGGATTTATTACCTCGGCTGCAGTATTGCCAATGTAATAAACCTTATTAATCCCAAACTTGTTCTTGTTGACGGCCAGGTTTTCTCCCGCCCCGATCTAAAGACCAGGCTGCGGGAGACAGTCAGGGAGCATATTTTCGCGCTCACCGATTCCGAAACCGAGTTTGAATTCAAGGACTATGATATAGACCGCTGCTCAGCCGGCGGCGCGGCCTGCGCCATACGGCATTTTCTTTTTAATGGCGGAAGACCGGGCCCTTTGGCTTGATGTTCAGGTTGACGCCAAGCACTTCTTCGGTATCCATAACAGTCCAGCCCGGGCCGTGCTGGCGGATCTTTATTCCTTCTTTTTCCATTTCGGCGATTACAGCGTCTGTTTTTTCGCCCATGTTAAAACCAAGATGGTGAACACTGTATCCGTGTTTATCAAGATGTTCCTGGAATGTGCTGTCGCCGCCGTTGCATTCGTGCAGTTCGATGATAAATCCCCGATCTTTTGCCGCAATGGAACAAATCCTTAGGCCGTAATTAGCATCCTTGCCGCGGTATGTGACACCGGGGCGTTCGGTTTTTTCTTTGCTTCCTTTGATCTCCGGCATCGGGACATTGAAAAATTTGCTCCAGGCCTTTGCTGCCGCTTCAATATCTTTAACAATGATTGCAATTTGAATAAAACCGTTAAAATCTACCGGATTTTCCATAATTTTCTCCTTTTTAATAATTTTTCTTGACAAATTACCGGTATCATGGTAATTTATATTAATTATTTATAGTAAAAAATTAATTAAATGGCAAGACTATAAAATAATTTTATGGCGGGGCAGAATGAAGAAGCCTGGTATTATTGTTAAATTATCCAAAGACATATCGATCAATAAATTTGTCTATATAATGTTTTTCCCGGTTCTCCTGTTTTACGTCGTTTTCCACTATATACCAATGGGCGGTATTGTAGTCGCTTTTCAGGATTACAGGCCGTTCAAGGGTATATTGGGGAGCGCCTGGATCGGTCTTGGAAATTTTATTGATTTTTTGACCGGACCTTATGCCTGGCGGACCATCCGCAATACGTTTGTCATCAATATTTACCAGATAATTTTCGCGTTTCCCGCGCCCATAATCCTTGCCCTGCTGCTTAACGAAATGAGGGCCATACGTTTCAAAAAAGTGGTTCAGACTATAAGTTATATGCCGCATTTTATTTCGCTGGTTGTTATATGCGGTATGATTACCGATTTTTCAACCATGAACGGCCTTTTTAACAAGATTATTGTTATGTTTGGAGGTAAAGCCACCAGCCTCTTAACCCGCAGCGAACTGTTCCGGACGATTTTTGTGGCCAGTGATATCTGGCAGGGCATTGGGTGGGGAAGCATAATT
The DNA here is from genome assembly GCA_009780855.1 of Treponema sp. GTDB lineage: Bacteria > Spirochaetota > Spirochaetia > Treponematales > Breznakiellaceae > WQZG01. Next base: position 20,192 of record WQZG01000009.1, on the reverse strand, counting down.
TACCTTGCTACATTGTCCGGAGTCGACATGAACCTCTATGAAGCAGCCGTAATTGACGGCGCGGGAAGGTTCAGGCAGGCGCTGCATATTACACTGCCGTCGCTTATACCGACAATTACCACCCTTCTGATAATGCGCATGGGCCGTATTATGTCTCTGGGATTCGGGAAAATTATTCTGCTGTATAATCCATTGACGTATGAAACAGCCGATGTCGTATCTTCTTTTGTGTACAGACGCGGACTGGTTGAACAGAATTACGGCCTGGGCGCCGCTGTCGGGCTTTTTAACTCGGTTATCAATATCGCGACATTGATAATTGCGAACAAGCTAAGTAAAAAAATTACCAATGAAAGTTTATGGTAACGGAACAGGCAGGGGAGATCGGGTGAATGGTTACTAAACGGAATATCGGGGATTATATATTTGATTCGGCAAATTATATTTTTATGGTTTTATTTGCCGTAGTTTGTGTGTATCCCCTGTTATATGTTGTTTTTGCGTCATTCAGCGAACCGCAGCAATTAACGAAGTTCACAGGTATATTGCTTAAACCTCTGGGATTTACCCTGGCCGGGTACAGGGTAGTTCTCAAGAATCCCAATATTTTTACCGGTTATATGAATACTTTATTTTACGTTTTAGTTGGAACGGCATTGAGTATGCTTTTGACAATGCTTGGAGCGTATACCCTGTCTAGAAAGAACCTGTATATCAAAAAATTTTTTATGATAATGATTATTATTACCATGTATTTTGGGGGAGGGCTTATTCCGAGTCTTCTTTTGGTCCGCGCCATCGGGATCTATGATACCCGGCTGGCTTTGATTCTGCCGGAAGCGATCACAACATGGAACATGATAGTTATGAGGACTGCGTTTAATTCGGTGCCGCCCAGCCTTGAGGAATCGGCCAAAATCGACGGAGCGAATGACTTTGTAATTTTGTTCAAGGTTATACTGCCTGTGATCAAGGCAACTACCGCGGTTATCGCGCTGTTCTATGTTGTTGAAAACTGGAATTCCTGGCTGCCGGCCATTATATATATCAGAAGCAGAAGTCTGCTGCCGCTCCAGGTAATACTGCGGGAAATACTTTTGGCTAACTCGTCAAGCGGAAACGTTATGGCAGACGCCAGTGCGGAAGGTATAGTGCCGCTTATCGAAATTATTGTTAAGTACTGTACGATTATTGTCGCTACCATACCGATACTGTGCGCTTATCCCTTCTGCCAGAAGTTTTTTATAAGGGGCGTAATGCTTGGTTCGTTAAAGGAATAAAAAATTTTTATTTATAAAACATTTGGGGTGTTTATCGCGGTTTTTTATAAAGCCGTTAATTTTTTTTAAGGAGACATAAATTATGCCAAAAAACACAGGTAAAGTTTCCAAAGTGTTTATCCTGATCCTGCTTATCGGGATTTGCGCTGCCTCTGCCTGGGCAAGCGGGGGCTCAGCGTCTGCTGCTCCTGCCGCGGGTTCTGTAACTGCTTCCGGATATCCGATTGTAACAGACGGTTCGGTAACTTTAAAATTTTTTATCGGACTTAATGTGACCGCGGCCAATTATATCCGCAATTATTCGGAAAATATCACGTTCCAGGAGATAATGAAGAAGACCGGAATAAAACTGGATTTTATTCACCCGGTAGCCGGTCAGGAAACAGAAGCGTTCAATATGATGATCGCTTCCCAGGATTTACCGGATTTGATCGACGGCCCTCAGCGTTACAGGGGCGGTATAGGAGCAGGCCTTGCTGACGGAGTATATCTTGATTTAACTCCGTACATCGAAAAATACGCTCCCGATTATTACAATCTTGTAAGATCAGATATCGCAATCTGGCGGGAAGTTACTACACCGGAAAATAAATTTGCCGCTTTTTATCAGATAAAACCGGTAACCGATCCGGCACTGAACAGGATAGTATTCAGGGATGACGTATTAAAAGATTTGGGTGTTAAACCGCCTGTAACAATTGATGAGTATACCGCGATTTTTAAGGCTTACCTGGCAAAGACAGGCAAAGCAGCCTATATACCGCTTGAAAACGGGCGCGAACGGTTCTTTATGGGAGCATATGATATTTACAATGCTTTCTATAAAGAAAACGACATAATAAAATTTGGACCTTACGAACCCAGATACAAAGATTATCTGCAGCTTTTTGCAGATTGGTATAAACAGGGATATTTATACAGCGGTTTTGCGTCAACCAGGGCTCAGCAGCGCCAGACAATGTTCTTACAGGGAGAGACCGCGGCTATACAGTGGGATGTGGACAACGGCCTTATTATGGGAAGGGAAGCCGGCGTTAATGTTATTCCAACATTGTATCCGCGTTTAAAAATGGGAGACAAACTCCATGTTGATGATTGGGAAGCGTATCCTGTAAAACCGGCCGGCGGCGGCGGAGTTATTTCCATTTCCAATATGACCAAATATAAAGAACAGGCCATAAGATTCCTTAACTACGGTTATACAACAGAAGGCAGCCTTATTTATGATTTTGGAGTAGAGGGAGTTACATTTACAATGGTAAACGGACAGCCCAAATTGACCGATTACGCGCTTCATAATCCGACTTTAACGCCGGAAGGGGTTAATTATGTTCTCCTTGTATTCCATGGCCCCAAATTGACCCGTCCCGGCAGGGATCGCAATCCCAACGCTCTGCTGTTCCCGGATATTTATCAGTTAAAAACCGACCTGGCCGCAGATCCGGATGTTGACAAGGAATTTGCTTTGCCGACATACACGCTTACCGCCGATGACGCCACCAGATCCGGTAAAATAATGGCAGATGTTAATACGTATGTAGACGAGATGACATTGAAGTTTATTACCGGTGTTGAGCCGTTAAGCAGATTTGATGCCTATATCGCCCAGTTAAAAAGTTACGGTATTGAAGATGCCATCGCAATGAACCAGAAAGCTTATAATATTTATATGAGCAAAACAACATTTTAAAGGAGAAATGAATTATGTCCAGATTCACAGGTAAAGTTTCAAAAGCGTTTATCCTGATCCTGCTTATCGGGATTTGCGCCGTTTCGGCCTGGGCAAGCGGGAACTCAGCGTCCGCCGCCCCTTCGGCAGCGTCTGTAACAGCCTCCGGTTATCCGATTGTGACCGACGGTTCAGTAACACTAAAGTATTTCCTTGGGCTTAATCCGGTCGCGTCCAAATACATCCGCAGCTACGATGAAAATTTGGCTTTCCAGGAATTGCAGAAAAAAACAGGTATAAAACTGTCGTTTATTCACCCTGTAGCCGGTCAGGAAGCGGAAGCGTTCAATATGATGATTGCTTCCCAGGATCTTCCGGATCTTATTGAGGGGCCGGAAAGGTACAGGGGCGGTGAAGCTGCCGGCGTCAGGGATGGTGTATTCCTTGAGCTTACTCCCTATGTTCAGCAATATGCGCCCGATTATTATAAAATGATTAAATCTGATCCCAAAATATGGCGTGATGTTACAACTCCGGAAAACCTGCTGCCGGCCTTCTACCAGATAAAGCCTGTCTCCGATCCTGCGCTGATGAGAATAATGGTTAGGGACGATCTTATAAAAGATCTTGGTTTTAATAATCTGCCGGTTACCATCGCAGACTATACCGCGATCTTCAAGGCGTATAAGGACAAGACCGGGAAGGGCGGCCTTATTCCGGTTGAGAACGGACGTGAAAAATATTTTATCGGCGCCTACAATGTATTTCCCAATTTTTATAAAGATAACGGCAAGATAAAATTCGGCCCCTACGAAGCCGGATACCGCGCTTACCTCCAGCAGTTTGCCGATTGGTATAAGCTTGGCTATATCAACAATGATTTCCCGTCACTCAAGAATCCCCAGCGCCAGTCAATGTTCCAGCAGGGCGATACTTTGGCAATTAACGGCGGAATCGATAACTTCCTTATTTGGGCAAAGGACCTCAAAATCGGCACAATGCCTACTTTGTATCCGCGCATAAATATGGGAGACAAGCTGCATGTATATGACTGGGAAGTATACCCGGTCAAGGCTGAAGGAAAAGTCGCCATTTTCAACAATACCAAATACAAGACAGAAGCGGTCAGATTCCTCAATTACGGTTACACAACAGAAGGCAGCATTGTTTATGATTTTGGCGTGGAAGGCGTTACTTACAACATGGTGAACGGGAAACCGCAGCTTAACGATTTCGCGCTTAACAATCCCGAATATCCGCCTGAAGCCGTAAATTATATTCTCAAAATTTTCCATGGGCCAAAAGTTACCCGGACCGGAATCGAATGCAATCCCAACACCATTTTGTTCCCGGATGTATTCGCGATCAAACAGCAATTTGCCCAGGATCCTGATGTCGACAGCGATTTTACACTGCCCAATTATTCCCTCGCAGCTGATGACGTCACAAGAGCCGGCAAAATAATGACCGATGTAAATACCTATGTGGACGAGATGACCCTCAAGTTCATTACCGGAGCCGAACCGCTGAGCAGGTTTGACGCTTATATCGCCCAGCTCAAGAGTTACGGTATTGAAGATGCGATTGCCATGAACCAGAAGGCTTTTGACAATTACATGAGCAAGAACTAGGAGCATAAAGTATGGGTATAGTAAAAAGATTCGGCCATATTAATCTGGCAGTCAAAAACCTTGATAAGTCTATTGAATTTTACTGCGATAAGCTGGGGTTAAAATTAGCGTTCCAGATCCACAATGAAGAAGGTAAGCTGATGGTTACCTACCTGATGCTGCCCGACGGCAACTTTGTCGAACTTATACAAATGGGTCCGGCCCAGCAGGAAAAACCCGATGCCAAGGCAATTACCGCGGGCCATATGTGCTTCGAAGTGGATAACATGGAAGAAACACTGGCTTACTTTAAAGAAAAAGGAATTGAAATCGTAGGCGGACCGCGGGTTGGCCGCGACCTTAACCATCAATGTTTTATCGCCGATCCGGACGGCAACAGGATTGAAATGATGCAGTTGTCCCCGGAATCTCCGCAAAGGAAAAGCCAGAGAGAGGTTAAAAAATAACATGACGAAGAATTTATTTGACGGTAAAACATTAAAAGGCTGGCATGCCGTACCGCGGCTGCCCGTGCCCCAATATCCGGGAGGCCCGGAGCCGGATAAAAATTCCGAGAAATACAAAGCCAATGCTTCTACCAGCGGTACCTGGACTGTTGAAGACGGCGCGATCATCGGGAGACAGGAAATCAAGGGCCTTGGCGGATACCTGCTCTCCGATGATACGTTCGGGGATATTGAATTAAGTTACGAAGCCCGGCCGGACTGGTCGGTTGATACCGGGCTTCTGGTCCGCGCCACATCCATTGGTTCGCAGGGATTCCAGATTTTACTGGACCACCGCAAGTCAGGCAACATCGGCGGATTTTACGGGAACGGTATCGGGCAGATCCCCGCTTTCCATTTTACGGTTGACGCGGATTTTGACAGCAACGGCAAGCCTATCGGGATTCATCTTGAAAAACCGGAAGTCCGGGTTATGAACATTACCAGCGAGAAACTCGCGCTTATGAGTTACGCGATAGAGCCGGAAAAATTTATTAAACTCTGGCGCTGGGGTGAATGGAACAGTTTTACTGTCCGCTGCGTCGGCAAGTACCCTGTATTAACATCATGGATTAACGGTGTAAAAATGTGCGAGATGGATACAGGGACAATTACTTATCCGCATTATGACAGGGAAGCGGTCAGTAATTTATTAGGTCCTGCCGGGCATATTGCACTTGAGGTCCACAGCAACGATCCGCTTATGGGTGATTACCGGTGGGCTCCGGGAGCTGCCTGCCGGTGGCGGAATATTCAGGTTAAGGAACTATAAAAAAACATGGCTAAAATAAAAACCGGAATTGTCGGATGCGGACGGATTTCAGCGGTTTATAAAAATGTATTTAAGGAACTGGCTGATATGGCCGCGCCGGCCTTTGCGGTTGACAGGGATTTATCCAGAGCCGGGGAGTTTGCGTCGGAGTTTGGCGCTTCGTATTCAGATAAACTGGAAGATATGCTGGATGCAAAGCCGGATATAGTACACATCTGCACTCCCCACTTTTTGCACAAGGAACAGGTAATTGCCTGTCTGGAACACGGAATAAACGTACTGTGCGAAAAACCCATCGCCATAAATCTGGCGGATGCCCAGGCAATGATAGATACCGCAAAAAATACCGGCAGCAAACTTGGCATTATTTTTCAGAATCGTTATATCAAGGGCATTGTTGAACTTAAAAAAGCAATTCTGGAAGGCAGGCTTGGCAGGCTTGTAAACGCTGTATCAACGTTAAATTGGCACAGGCCGCCTTCTTACTACGAATGTGACTGGAAGGGAAGCTGGGAAAAAGAAGGCGGCGGCGTGTTAATTGATCAGGCCATACATTCCATTGATTTGGTCCGTTATCTGGCAGGATCTCCTGTAAAGTCAATTGACGGCCGTATTGGGACCAAAGTTCTTACAAAACTTGAAGTTGAGGACTGGGCCCAGGCTACTGTCGAATTCCAGAACGGCGTTGTTTATTCACTTTCTGCCAATAATTACAACGATGTTAACGCGCCGATCAGCATTGATATTACCGGAGAAAACGGCTCCGCCCATTTTGACGGCGAGACAGCGGTTATTACAACCAAAGACGGAACTCAAATTATCGCGCCGGAAAAAGCGGGCATGTACGGAGAAAGCTACTGGGATCACACGCATTTTTTGCAGATTAAGGACTGTTACCGCGCGCATCTGAACGGAGAGCCGTATCCGGTTCCGCCGGAAGAAGCGAAAAAAACCCTGGCTGTTGTGCTTGGGGTCTATGAATCTTCACGGCAGAATAAAAAGATTTTTTTACAGGAAGATTAATATTATTATTTGATAAAAGTTTTATTTGACAGTACAATAATATTAATCTATAATGATTGTAATCTTGGAGAGAACTTGTGGATCCTGGTTTAATAAATAAAAATGAAGAACGCAGGCTAAGGTTTATAAGAACCAAAAAGAATACGCTGGCCAATTGGGAATTGTACATTTTCCTTATTATACCTGTAGCCTATATAATAATTTTTAGATATATCCCGATGTATGGGGTGCAGATTGCCTTTAAGCAGTTTACTTTTGCCAAAGGCATCTGGGGCAGCGCCTGGGTCGGCCTGGATCAGTTTAAAAAATTTTTTACTTCCCCTGTATTCTGGCAACTTTTAAGAAATACCCTTACATTGTCATTATACAGCCTTTTTGCCGTTTTCCCTATTCCCATAATACTGGCCCTTGCGCTTAATTCAATGCGGAATGCCCATTATAAAAAATTTATCCAGATGGTAACATATCTGCCGCATTTTATTTCTGTTGTTGTTCTTGTGGGCATGATGTATACCCTTTTAAATCCCCGCATAGGCATGTACGGTATTCTTTATAAACTTGTTACCGGAACTTACCCAAGGGATGTACTTAGCAGCGCTAAATTGTTTCCCCATATTTTTGTTTGGTCCGGCGCCTGGCAGAATGTAGGCTATAATTCCATCATTTTCCTTGCCGCTTTATCGGCCGTTGATCCGGAGCTGCATGAAGCCGCCATGATAGACGGCGCAAGCCGGTTCAGGCGGGTGCTGCATGTGGATTTGCCGGCCATATTGCCGACCGTTGTTATTTTGCTGATTCTGCGGTGCGGGAGCATTATGGGAGTCAGTTACGAAAAAGCGTTCCTGATGCAGAACGATCTGAACAGGCAAACTTCACAGATAATTTCCACTTATGTGTACCAGGTAGGACTCCAGAGCGGTACCGGAAATTATTCGTACGCCGCGGCGATAGGATTGTTTGATTCTGTCATTAACCTGATCCTGCTGGTTTTGGTAAATCAAATTTCCAGAAAAATCAACGATACGAGCCTGTGGTAAATTTACCTTTGGTAAACTAACCTTTAGTAAACTAACCTGTGGTTAGAGAGGTGGCTTCTTTTGGCAGTCGGTAAAAAAGTTAAATATTCAATTGATGACAGGATCTACTATATAGTGACCAATTTAATTTTATCGCTTGTCCTGATCGTGGTCCTGTATCCGCTTGTCTATGTTTTGTCCAGTTCCTTCAGCAGCACCCATGCCATTTTAAACGGCCGGGTATATTTGTGGCCGGTTGAGCTGTCCTTTGACGGGTATAAACTTGTATTCAGTTATAAATTTATCGGCACCGGTTATATCAATTCAATTATATACACTACATCCGCCACTGCCCTGAGCGTATTTTTTACAATGGTAGCCGCTTATCCTTTTGCCAGAAAGAATCTGCCGTTTAAAAATTTCTTTATGTTCCTGTTTACATTTACCATGTTCTTTGGCGGCGGAATGATCCCCAATTTTTTGCTGATGAGGCAGCTCCATCTGCTTAATACAAGGCTTGTTCTTATTATTCCGGGGCTTATTTCTGTTTATAACATGATAGTGGCAAGGACATTTATTTCCAGCAGCATTCCCGGCGAACTTCTGGAGGCTGCGCAGATTGACGGCTGCAGCAATACCAGGTATTTTTTCCAGATAGTTTTGCCGTTGTCAAAAGCGGTCATGGCGGTTCTTGTTTTATATTATGGCGTTGAAAATTGGAATTCATATTTCCCTGCCCTTTTGTATCTCAATGACAGGGCCCTTTACCCCCTGCAGCTTTTTTTGCGGCAAATCCTTGTGGCCAATACGATCAGCGTAAATGATTTTTCAGATCCCCAGATGATAGAGGCAATGCAGGGCATGGCTGAGCTATTAAAATACGCGCTCATTGTAATAGGTTCGCTGCCGGTTATTGTTTTGTATCCGTTTATCCAGAAGTATTTTGCCAAAGGCGTTATGATCGGTTCGATTAAGGGTTGAATCGAAAGTAAAAAACAAGTGTTAAATTTGTGAGTTTTCACAATTAAATTTTTTATGGAGGATCATTTTGAACGTAAGGAAATTTTTTAGCATTTTTGCAGCGGCATTAGTTTTTTTCATTGCTTTTTCTGGCTGCAGTAAAAATACCAGCCAGACAACTGCAGCAAACGTATCATCCAGTGCCTACCAAATTAAAGACCAAAACCTGACCCCTCCCGGAACCCTGCCCATTGTAAAAAATCAGATTACATTGAGTGTAGGTATGCCGGTGAATATTCAGGTATCAGATTATAACAACAACGATCTGACAAATTATCTTGAAAAACTGACAGGTGTTAACCTGGATTTTGTTCTGTATGATTCGGGCACAGACGGCGAAACCAAACTGGGATTGCAGGTTGCCGCCGGCGATAAACTACCCGATATGCTTTATCTGCTCGGACTTGCCGACAAGACAAAACGCGAAGCATACGGTAAAGCCGGTGCATTGGTACCGCTCAATGATTACATTACGAACCTCGGCTATTTTACCAACAAGGCTGTGGAGCAGACCATACTTGCCAAATCCGGAGTTGATCCGTGGATGTACGGCAAGGATGAAGACGGCAATATCTGGGGATATATGTATTATGAAACAGTTTATGCGAACTCCTGGGCAGCAAGGGCCTGGTATAACGAAGACTTCGCAAAGAAACTGGGAATGAGCTCCGATGACTGGACAGGCGGCGGCGGCAAGGGCAAGGTGCCTACCCAGGATTGGTTCTATAAATATCTGCTGGGAGTGCGGGATAATGATCTCAACGGCAACGGCGACAAGAATGACGAGATCCCGATAACCGGAGGCGTCGGCTGGAGACAGCAAATGCTCAGATGGATTCTCAACCAGTATGTATACAGCGATTACGCATCTACCGATAACTTCTGGGCTGTCAAGAACGGTCAGCTTTATTATGTTTTTGATACACCTGAGTATAAAGAAGCTATGCGTTTCCTTAACAGGATGTACAAGGACAAATTGTTTGACGAAACCGCAATTACACAGAATGCAGTTACCCTGGCAGCTACCGTAAACGCCAAACCCTATAAAGTCGGAGTTACGGTTTCCGGCGGTATCGGTATTTACGATGCTGACGCGCGTCTGGCCTATAAACCCATTCCCATTGTACAGGGCCCAAATGGATTTGTTACCACGACATATTTCGAACAGACACCCAATTTTAACTGGGTAATTTCTTCCAATTGCCAGTATCCGGAAGCAGCTTTCCGTTTTATGGATTCTTTTGCCTCCGATCCGGACTTCCCGCTTTACTGCCGTTACGGTGTAAAAGACAGGGATTGGCGTGTTGCCCAACCGGGTGAGTTAGGACTGTACGGCGCGCAATCCGGCATTGTTCCCTATGTTGTCCAGTTAATTATGACCTGGGGCAACGCGGTTACAAGTGCACACTGGAAGAGCGAGTTTGGTATTGATTACCTTAACCGTAAATCCGGTCTGGCCTGGAGCGGTGATCCGGCAGATCCCGAGTATCTGCACGGGCAGGCCATATTGGGTATGCTTCCGTTTAAACCCGCGGAATATCCTGTCGGGCTTATATTTACCACCGCGGAAAATGAGCAGTATGCAGAGACCAGAACCAACATTAAAAATTATGTTAACCAGTGCCTGGCGCAGTTTGCAACCGGACAGCTTGATGTTGACAAAGATTGGGATACCTATGTAAAGAATCTCAAGACAATGGGCTCTGATCAGCTGCTTGCAATGGATCAGGCCGCTTATGCAAGATTAAAGAACGCCAAATAGGTTATACAGGAGTTAATATGCTGTACTTTGGATGCCATGCCGTATTGTTCGGCGAAAAAATCAAAACAGATACTGCGGCTGTGCTGGAAAATCTTGCGAAAACAGGATTTGCCGGTATTGAATGCGGGTTCAGGTTTATAGGCGATGATCTTCCCCGGGTATTGGACGAGATTAAAAAACAGGGGCTTTTGTTTTCCGGGTTCCATGCCGGAACCAAATTCGCCGATTTTCTTGGAGGGCCTGAACCTGCCGGTGATTTGCTTTTAAAAATTTCGGATAAACTTTTACAGGTGCCGGCTTCAATTATGCCTTATAAAAACATCGTAATGTCAGGCAATTTTGAAGGCCTCCAGGATAAAGCCAATCTGGAAAAGGCCGTCCTGAATTTTAACGAAGTTGCTGGTATGATTAAGTCCAAAGGCGTATCGATTAATTACCACAACCATGCCCGTGAGTTTGAAAATGGCGGCGCCATTTACCGGACGCTGCTGGAAAAAATTCCCAACATGAATTTTGGTTTTGACCTTGGCTGGGTGGAAGCCGGCGGCGGTAATATTGAGACAGTCTTAAAGGAAGCCAAAGGCCGCGTGCAATACGTTCATCTGCGCGATCTGGTTAAAACTGGCGGCAAAGAATTTGCCGACCTTGGCAATGGCGTAACCGATTTGCCAAAAGTAATTAAGCTGGCAAAGGAAACAATCGGGGCTGACGGCTGGATCGTGGTAGAGTACGAGACCGGCGAAAAAGACTACAGCCGGTACACCAGAGCTCGGGAGTATTTAAAGAAAATAGGGTATTGATAAGTTAAGTGAGTGCCGCGGCATGGAGTAATACCCCGCGGCCGGTTGGAATAAATCGACCGCGGTCTAACTTAAGAACACCGGCTTGGCGTTATAAACTGCCGGTATTCAGTGGTTAATTCCTATAAATACTGCTCCAGGTATTTTTTTGACCGCAAAAGGCCGGCTTTTATTTTTTCCGGGCTGCCGCTCCATACCGGGTCTTCGTGCTCTATGCTAATAACTCCGCTGTAGTCGTACTCGTAAAGCTGCGAAATTATTTTACCCCAATCAAGCTGTCCCAGGCCCGGAAGCCGGTGCCGCCACCACAGGTGTTTGTTGTTGCCGTGGGGCAGGTTGAGGCTGGTTTTTTCCTGAGTTACTATCTGGAGGATGCCTGATCTTCCCAAAGCGTCATAATTGACTTCGGTGTCTTTACCGTGTACATGGAAAATTTTGTTTCTGTATTCTGAAAGCACTTTATAGGAATCGATAAACATCCAGACAAGATGGGACGGGTCAAAGCAGAGGCCGAGTCTGTCTGATTTTACCCTGTCAAAAATTTGGTCCCACATGTGCGGCGAAAAAGCTATATTGCTCATGGACGGGCAGAGTTCAAAAGCCAGCCTTACATCGTTCTTTTCGGCTTCTTCAATAAACATTTTAAAAAGCTCTGCCATGTCATCCAGGCTGGCCTCGGGTATAAACTGAGTCGGGTTGGAGGTTGAAAAGCTGCTTTCCTTTACGCCTGTTGAACATATAATGTTTTTAATGCCCGCCTTTTTTGCGAATCGTATCCTGTCAAGCAGGGCGTTTTTGTGGGTTGCAGCTTCTTCTGCATTTGAGGAAAGAAAATTACGGCAGTAAATAAACGCGCTGAACGTGATCTTGCCTTTTGACAGGACCTGATCGAATTTTTTTTCGTCCAGCGGGATCGACGGGCCAATTTCGAGTGCGCCGAATCCGTTTTCCGCAGCCCAGTCCGCCATGGAAATCAAATCTGATATATCAGACTTTGCGAAACAATTTGAAAGAAAACCTATCTTCATTTACTGCCTCCACATTTTTTCATTTTTACAGATTCTTTTGTATGCACTAAATTTTTTGTTATGTATTAAATGGTCAGCGTAGTGCCTTTTTCCATGGACTCGTTGATCTTGTCCAGCAGGTACTGGATATAGACTCCCTGTTCCAGATCCCTTTCCGGCTTGGCTCCTTCCCTGATGCATTTGAGCAGTTCCAGTACAAGGCCTTTACCGTTTTTGCCTTCCTGGAATTCCGCGGGGACGTCTTCAAAAGCCATGGGGCCTGTATACCTGCCGTTTTTGTCTTTTAACTGTATTCCCAGTTTGCCTTCTGTCCCGCTGTTAAAGACCAGCATTCCGCCTTCGGCGATGATCTGCAAAGATTCATTGGTCATTCCGATTCTTGAAGTATGGAAAGAAAGCAGTGTTCCCGATTCTGTTATTGCGTTAAATACCGTGCAGTCTTCGTTGGTGACAGGATCCCTGCCGCCTCCGCCTATGCGGTTTCGTTCCTTAATAAAAGTATTTTTAAAACCCTGAACCTGTTTGATTTTTCCGTTTGTACCGGACAAAAGGAAATCCGATAGATCCAGTATGTGGCATCCAAAGTCCGCAAGCGCACCGGTCCCCGACTGCTTTAAATCCATCCGCCATTCGCGCATTACGCCCTGGGGATCGGCAATGCGGGAACCGCCGAGCTGCTGGACGCAGGTGTAAACTTTGCCGATTTTGCCGCTGTCGATAATGCTTTTGGCGTACCGCATCGCCGGAATATCGCGGTAATTAAACCCTATTAGCGAAACGACCTTGTTTTTGTGATTTTTGACATAATTGTATATATCCTGGGCTTCCTTGTGGGTAAGCGCCATTGGTTTTTCGCAGATAAAATGCTTGTTGTGGTCAACAGCTTTTTTAACGATGTCTCCGTGCATGTAATTGGGTACCGTGATACTCAAAGCGTCCACTCTTTCAAACAATTGTTCAAGACTTGAGCAGACCACTGAAGGATCAAGAGAACTCTTTTGCGCATAATCGGCCGCGCGTCCGTCAATAATATCGTAGAGCGCAGTGATCTTTACACCTTCTGTAGCCTTGTATGCCGCTATGTGCCGTTTTGCGACTCCGACAGTATAACCCAATCCTACAACGCCGACTTTTAATGTATCCATTTTATCCTCCGTTTTTTACAATTATCCTCCTAAGCAAAAATTTTTGCAATATCCCGGTAATTTCATTTATATCGATTGGTTTCCCTACATGGCCGTCCATGCCGGCTTTTATGCAGTGTTCAATATCTTTTTTGAATACATTTGCAGTCATTGCAATTATCGGAACGCCTTTAGGGCGTTCCGATAATTGCGGAGTTTGCTGCGCAAACTCCAGCACGTTTTTTGTTTCGAAGAAACTCGCGGCATTATTGGCTTCAATGGCGCGTATACGGCGCGTGGCTTCAAAACCGTCCATTTCCGGCATCTGCAGATCCATAAAAATAAGTTCGTATTTATCCGGAGTTTTGCTGAAAATCTCTACAGCCTCTGCGCCGTTTACTGCGCAGTCAATTGCCAGGTTTGTCGGCTGCAGCAGCGTTGTCAGTATTTCCCGGTTAATTTCCATATCTTCTACCAATAGAATTTGGCGCCCTGTAAAAATGCCGGATATTTCAACGCCGTTTTCTGTGTCCCGGAGTTCTCTGGAAAGTTCATCCTCACTGCCGCGTTTTAGCTTGACTGTAAAACCAAATACAGAGCCTTTTCCCGGTTCCGACTGTACCCATATATCGCCGTCCATCATGTTTACGATGCTTTTGGAAATAGCGAGCCCCAGTCCTGTTCCGCCGAACTTCCGCGATGTATGGTTTTCTGCCTGCTGGAAGGACTGGAAAAGTTTTTGCTGCTGTTCTTTGCTTATGCCGATTCCGGTATCGGTTACCGTAATCCTGAGTGTGCAGACGTCGTTTTCTTCTTCCAAAAAATTCGCGTCCAGTTTAATCGAACCTTCCTTTGGCGTGAACTTAATCGCGTTGCCTGCTAGGTTTGTTATGACCTGGGTCAGGCGCTGATCGTCTCCGATCAATATTTTTGGAATTTTACTGTCAACGCAAATTTCGAATTTTTGGTTTTTTTCTTCTGCCCGGTAACTTACGACATTTGCGACGCGTTCCAGCATTTTGCCAAAGACAAAAACGGTCTCGCATAGACCAAATTTACCGGCTTCGATTTTTGACATATCCAGAATATCGTTGATTATTCCAAGCAGGTGTTTTGACGCGTCGCTTATCTTCAGTAAACTGTAATTTTTTTGTTCCGCGCTGCTTGCGGATTTGCCGATATCGGTCATTCCGATGATTGCGTTCATCGGCGTACGGATTTCGTGGCTCATGTTCGCCAGGAAATCGCCCTTGGCTTTGCTTGCGGCTGTCGCTTTGTCGAGAGATTCTTTAATCAAATTCTCCATTTCGATGTGTTCGGTAATATCGTTGAAATTTACAAGGATGCCTTCGGCCTTTTCGCCGCTGTATACAAACGGGACAACGCTCACCGAGTAGATATGCAATTTTTCCGGAGTGCCGGTATTGAAACTGCCGTCAAGTAACTGGGTCTGTTGTGTATCAATGGCTTTTTTAAAAATATCTTCCATGCGATCAATCCATGCGCTGCCGGCAAGGACGGAAAATACCTGTCTGAAAGTTTTGTTGTGCAAAAATTCAAAACCAGGCATCCCCGTAAAATTCAGAAAGCTCTGTGTAGAAAGCATAAAATTAAATGAGCCGTCAAGCAGGATAACCATATTGGGCGAATTATCCAGAATGACCTGCAGCTGTTTTTCCTGTTTTGATTTTTCCGCGGCGATAACCGCGCTTAGGTTTTGCTTTGCGCTGGTAACGCTCCTGTATTTCCTCATATTGTCATTTGACAAATTAAGCTGGCGGCTGAGTTTTCTTATTTCAAGTTTAAGCCTTAAAATTTCTTCGGCCTGTTCCCGGTTTTCCATGTGTTTTTAAAACGCGCACGCTATAATGGTATTGTTCTGGAAGCTGTTGGAATCCGATTCGTTCCTGAGCGGGCAAATCTCGCCTCCCGAATACGAAAAAATATACGGTTTCTTTTTGGCAATCAATCTGTTTATTTTTTCGGTCTCCGCCAGAATTTCCGTGCCCAGGGAATAACTTCTGGCCAGGCAGGAATACAGTATAAATGTACCGGCCTCACTTTGCATAATTTTTTCGATTGTACGCTCGGTAGTTTTAAGTACATCGTGTTTATCCCAGATACCCAGATTGAATTTTGCGCCCTGCGGCATCAGGCCGCCGCATATCCCGTACCCTTCATCATTCCAGGATAAAATAACTCTTGATACTGTATCGCCTTCGCCGTGGTAATCCAGAATCAAAGGTACCGAATGGAGTATATCGCTGACTATCCCGTTCTCCGCGAGTCCCATTTTTTCCATGTATTTTATGACAGGCGCTCCGTCCACTTCCATAAGGATGTTGCCTTTTGATTTTGTAATTGCAGCAGTCTGCGCCAGGATAAATTCCGGGGAAAAAGAAGAGTAGCAGAATTGGGGCCTTATATTTCCGCTTGCCGCTATAATGCTGTAAAAATCCCTGCCGGCCCTGTTATTGTAAATAACATAACTGTCGGAGTAATCGGAGGTATTGTCTATCGCCTGTGTGCCGAAATTCGGAACCCCGCCGGTTACATAGTCAAGGGCCCGGACAAAATGATCCCCTGCGTAATCAAGCATCAGCGGGGCGGCGCTCAGTATGAGTTTAGGGGTTTCTGAAAGTCCGGCAAGCGCATCCGCGTACATCTGCCGGAACGGTTCCTGCAGTCCCTGCTTTAGCGGCGGGGAGCATGCTGCGGTGAATGTTACATCATCGGAAGTAAGCATAAGTATCGCGAAATCGAGCTGGCCAAAACCGCCGTTTGTGGATATGGCCGTTGATGTTACCCCGATTATCGGGAACTTAAGCCTTTTGTAAAGTTCGGCAATGATTCCGCCTGTCGCGAATTCATGGTAGCAGGTAACTATTGCGGCCGTGCTTTTAAGGCAGTTTTTATGGGGTTGAAGCTGAAGGATTATTTCTGTTACGGCAAGCTCTACATCGTCAATTTCACCCGTAAACGCCGTGTAAGACCTAATCATTCTTTTCCCCCTTATATCATTCAATATATGGTTAAAAACCATTTTTTGCAAAAGAAAATTAAATTTTTATTATTGATTTTCTGATAATACGGGTTTTTTTTTGGATATATTTTAAGAATTAAGATTCCGGTAAAAGTTGACAAGAATTTAAAATAGTATATAATTATTTGTACGCCGTGATTTAATAAAAGTATCCAGGAGGCATAATTCTGAGCCGGATCATTTCTCCGTATCAACAGCGGCAAAGCACCCGCCTGCGCCGTTCGGTTCAAAAATACTGGCAGTTTTATCTGCTTATAATTCCGGTAATCGCATATTTTTTTGTTTTCCATTATATGCCGATGTATGGTGTTCAGATTGCGTTCCGGGATTTTAACCCGATAGACGGCGTTACAAGAAGTCCGTTTGTCGGTCTCAAGCATTTTTTGCGTTTTTTCAATTCATACCAGTTTGTACGGGTCATTACAAATACCGTAGGCATTAGCCTTTACCAGCTTGCCATAGGTTTTCCCGCGCCCATCATTCTTGCCATTCTGCTCAGCGAGCTTCGATCCAATAAATGGCGCAAGACCATGCAGATGCTGACATACGCGCCGCACTTTTTGTCGGTGGTGGTACTTGTAGGAATGATGACGACCATGCTTTCCCCGCGCACCGGGATCGTTAATTTCGCGCTGCGGGCTGTTGGTTTTGACAATGTATTTTTTATGGCTGAGCCTGCCTGGTTCAAAACTCTGTATGTATTTTCCGGTGTATGGCAGAACTGCGGCTGGTCTTCGATTATTTACATCGCGGCAATTGCCGGTATCGATCCAAACCTTTTTGAAGCCGCGATCGTTGACGGCGCGTCGACCTTCAAGCGCATCATCCACGTGACAATTCCCAGCATTATGCCTACAATCATAATTCTTTTGATACTGCAATGCGGGCAGATCATGAGCGTCGGATTTGAGAAGGTCTTTTTAATGCAGAACAATATCAACATGCCGGCCTCTGATGTTATTTCAACATACGTTTACAGGGCCGGCATGATAAATGCCCAAATCTCTTTCGCGTCGGCGGTGGGACTCTTTAACTCGGTTATCAACTGCGCCCTCCTTGTCATAGTAAATCAAATCGCCAAAAAGAAAGGCGAGACAAGTCTATTCTAGGAGGAAACATGAATGTAAAGCGCTCCCGCGGCGATTTTATTTTTGACACGATTAACCTTGCGATTTGCTTTTTGATTTTCCTCATCGTGGCTTACCCGCTTTTATATGTAATAAGCGCGTCATTCTCGTCGCCGCTTGCGGTCCTGCAGGGCCGCATGGTGCTGTGGCCGGTTGAACCCCGTATAACCGCGTATCTGGATGTTTTTAAGCACCAGGATATCATGATGGGTTATAAAAATTCATTGATACTTGTGGTGCTGGGCACGAGCGTAAATCTGGTTCTTACGTTCTTTGGCGCCTACATTCTGTCACGCAAGGATTTTTTTGGCCGGACCTTCCTTACCATGGCTTTTGCTTTTACGATGTTTTTTTCCGGAGGCATGATCCCCACATACCTTGTGGTCAAAAGCGTCGGGCTGCTCAATACAAGGTGGGCGCTAATCCTGCCCGGAGCGATTTCGATGTATAACATGATTGTAATGCGCACCTTCTTTCAGAATTCCATACCGGATTCCCTTATTGAATCCGCGGAGGTAGACGGTGCGAGCCAGATCAAAATTCTGTTTTACATAGTCCTGCCGCTTTCCAACGCCATCATCGCGGTTATTAGTCTTTTTTACGGGGTCGCGCACTGGAACCAGTATTTCCAGGCCCTTTTGTATCTAAGCAACAGATCCCTTTATACATTGCAATTAATTCTTCGCGAGATCCTGCTGCTGTCGCAGGTCCAGGATCTTGTTGACACAACCGGGTTTGCCGATCAGGTACTCCAGGGAGAAGGCATCAAATACGCGTTAATTATTGTGGCCAGCGTTCCTGTAATGGCGGCTTATCCTTTTATCCAGCGGCATTTTGTCAAAGGCGTTATGCTGGGGGCGATTAAAGGCTAGTGGGGAAGGTAGAAAGTAGGAAGTAGAAAGTAGAAAGTAGAAAATTTTTGGGAGGTTCATAATGAAAAATTTTTATAAAGCAGGGATTACGGTATTAATACTGATCTTTACTGCAGGCGTGGTTTTTGGCGGCGGCGCCCAGGCTGCAGGTTCTGCGTCTGCGGCGGCTGCGGGCAGTAACTTCAATCCGACCGGGTACCCAATTGTAAATGAAAAAATAACCCTGACAGCCTTTGGTAATCAAAATGTAACACATAAAGACTGGAATGAAGTTTATTGTTTTACAGAATATGAAAAAAAGTCAAATATCCATATTGACTGGACACAGGCCCCAAACCAGGGCTTTCCTGAACGCAGAAATGTTCTTCTTGCCAGCGGTGATTATCCTGATTTTTTCTACCGCTGTAATTTTCCGATTTCTGATTTGATAAATTATGGTTCAAAGGGAGCTTTTGTACCTTTAAATAACCTGATTGATCAAAACGGTGTTAATCTAAAGGAACGCATGAAGGAATTGCCGGATATGGCCAGTTCCATGAAAATGCCGGATGGAAATATTTATTCACTCCCGGCCAAGGGATCTGTAGAACAATCCGCCGCGCAATACAACTGGATAAACAGCCGCTGGCTTAAAAATTTGTGACTGTTCAGGACTATCTAGCAAAAATGATATCAGGATTTCCTAAAATAGCCTGTCGAATTGCTTCATAAGGATTTATTTTTTGTTTTTTCGCGGTCCCAACATATGACATGATTTTCAAATAGTTTCTTGCTCCATCTATGCTGCGAAAACACCCTGATACCTTCGTTTTCGTCTTAACCATTCGTATATCGCGTTCTGCTTGATTATTGTCAAATGGGACTACAAAATTGTTTATAAAAAGGCAAATTGACTCCTTGTACTTTGCAAGCCGTTCCACAAGGGACAGAGCTTTCCCTTTTTTCTTTCTCCCACGTTTCTTTTCTCCACTTTCAACAATAGGGTGTTTCCGGTACGCCTGCTTTATTATTCGGTCATACGCCTGGTCAAACTTTTCAAGATAATATCGGCTTAATTCTTCTTTTCCCTTTGCCATCGCTTTCTCTTTCACCGCTTTCATTTCAAGCAGCATTTCCTTGAACGCTGTTGCCCACTTCTGCTGTGGATAGTTTTCCTCCACCCCGATAAGCTCTCTCAAAAGGTGAGCGCAGCACAAGGCATGCCCCATTTCCTCATATTTCCAGTACGGAGCCCAGCAGTCATGAACCGCTATTCCGGAAAACTTCGGCAATACTCCCCCCGCATCCATGCCTTCCTTCCCTCGTTTCTCATGTATCGATAGATGCGTATATTCCCCATTCGAAACATCATGCACCCACATGGTTTTTCCATCCACTCGTGTGCCGGTTTCATCACAATTGTTTATACTAGATCCTGCTACCCTATCACCAATCTTTTCCACCGTATCCTCAAGAGCGGCCGCACACCTTTCAACCATTCCGCTGATTGCTCCCGTTGAGAGCGGTATGTTGAATACCTTTGACAGTATTTCATGCGTCC
>WQZG01000008.1 GCA_009780855.1 Treponema sp. | reverse complement strand
CTGTTATCCCGGACCTAATATTACTGGACATAATGATGCCCGGTATGAACGGTTTTGAAACATTAAAAATTCTCAAGGAATCCGTAGAAACCCAGAACTTGCCGGTCATTATTATTACTGTAGAAAACAACGACGCGACAGAGGAAAAGTGCTTTAACCTGGGCGCCGTTGATTTTATCAGCAAACCTTTTTCAAGCGTTGTGGTGCGGGCCAGGGTTAAAAATCAGCTCCAGATCGTCAATCAGTTCAGGACCATAGAGCGGCTGGGCTTAATCGATCCGCTTACAAATATCCGCAACCGCCGGAGCTTTAACGACAGGCTCAATACTGAATGGAGGCGCTGTTTACGCGAAAAAGCACCGCTTTCCTTCCTTATGCTTGATGTTGATAAATTCAAGGATTATAACGATACTTACGGCCACCCCCAGGGCGATACTTTGTTAAAAACCCTGGCGATGATCTTCGAATCTTCGGCCAGGCGCCCCGCCGACATTATCGCCCGGCTTGGCGGCGAAGAATTTGGGCTGCTTTTGCCCAACACTTCCCTAAAGCCGGCAATGGAAATCGCGGAGACAATCCGGGAATCCGTTGAGTCGCTGCGTGTTTTAACTGCAGACGGCAGATCCGATACCCGGACAACCATCAGTATCGGTGTCGCCGCTCTGGTACCTACCGAAGATATGCATGCGGAAGACCTTATCTGCAAGGCTGACGAATATTTATACATGGCAAAGACTTCCGGAAGGAACAAGGTTTGTTCCGGGAAGATCTAGCGGATTATAACCGCCTTTGCCGCGACTTCCGCGAACTTCATCTTAAATACGAAGAACAAAAAGTCCGTATTACCTGTCTGCTTGCCAGGACTGCCAGTCAAAGGCGCCGACTTGCGGCAGAACTGGGTAAAGCCGCTGCTTTAACCCGGCGTCTTTCCGGCTCCCAGCGCAGACAGCTCGGAATGTTCCATGATCCTTACCATAACACTAAATCCGGTTCACCCGGTACTTTTAGCAAAGCCGGAGCGCAGGCCGATGCGGCGCTGAGCCTTAAACCGGAACCGTGTCCCCTGGCAGCCGTCGAAAATCCGGACGAATATAAAAACAAAAAAGAACTAAAGGCAGCGGAAATCCGGATTATCACTATGATTGACGGCATAAAAAAGAAACTTTTGCGTCTGCAGCTTTTGGAAATGCGTTTGGGTGAATTATTGATTTCCCTGGACAAAAGTCTGCAGGCCTATGATCACCAATGGCGCAGGATCAAACGCGGCATTTATCCTTTGGGGATAATAAGCGTCTGGTTCAAGTGCATCAGGGGAGCTCTGGGGGGATCGCATTTTACCGCAAAAGATATCAAAGGCATTGCCTTTTTGCAGGAACTTGCCGGCAATATTCTGAACATGGCCGAATTTGCGGCCTTTTAATCCGGGGAATCGGAATGCAGGAAAAAGAACTGGCCAGGCTGTTTGATAACCCCTCCATATCCGCCGAGGATTTAAAAAAGCTCTTCGAAATGCTTGCGGACAGCCATAAAGAATCGGAAATTACCAAACGCGAAATTAAAAAATATGAGTCAATGAAAGAAGTTATGATCCAGGAAATTACAGGAAAATACAGGCTTTACGAATTCTTTTTTTCCAAAGTTTTTTCTGAACGCGGCGAAGCCATTAAAAAAGATTTTGAAATTATTGACAGGGGTATGAAGGACAATAACAGGGATCTTATTAATACCGGCGTCAGGGGGCTTTCGAAAGTGGTTTCTGCCAGTCCGTTTGCCGACATCGAGAAATTAAAAAAATTGATTGAAAATGTAGATACCGGCAAAACATTTACCGGCTGAAATCTGAATATCCGGGGTCGGGCAACCCGGATTTGAACCGGGGACCCCAAGTCCCCCAGACTTGTACGCTAAACCAACTGCGCTATTGCCCGGCTCCGGATATTCAATACGGAATAAAAAGTTAACATTCTTTTGTTCTATTGTCAACGGGCATAAAAAAATTTTAAAATATCCATCAAATGCCAAGTCAAATATTGCATACGATATTCGGGGAAGATGTTATTGACGGAATTTACAGCCGTATAGGCGATCGTTTTGGGATCGTCGCGGACAAGGCCCTTAAAAAGATCATGCTTGATTATAAAAAGGCTTTTGTCCTGGGCTGCCAGGGCCCGGATATTTTTTACCATAACAGACGTCGAAGGCCGGTCGGCCTTGAATACGGCAGTCTCCTCCACCGCAGGGGAGCCGGTATTTTTACCGCGGGTCTTTTAAAAATGGGGCTCCCGGATCCGCCGCCCGACGCTGAAGATATACGGGCGGGCCGCCGCGAAAAAGGCATAAACGCCCTTGGCGTTTATGCTCTTGGATTCATGACCCACGCGATATTGGACAGGCAGGCCCATCCCTATATTGTTTATAAAACAAGTTCAGGTACGGCCGCTTCGGCTGTTTTCCATCTTTTTTTTGAAAGGATCCTGGATGTGCTTATGTTTGAAAGGCGCGGAACCGGTATAAACAGCTGGGATCAGGAAGAACTCGCGGCAGTCTGCGAAACCCCTCCGCTTGGCCTGCAGGAACTTTTGGCGCGGGCCCTGGTTCTGGCTTATCCGGAAAGGGCAGGCAAAGATGAAAAACTAAGAACAAGGATAGAGAATACGCTTGCCGACTGCGCCCGGTTTTACCGGATGACCAATCCGCATAATACCCTGCCGGTACACCATGATTTATTACACCAGGAATTAAGCGCGCCGGATGCAGATAAAGAGCAGATTAAATTTATTCCCTATCTTTATCCTGTGGATCTTGTCAACGGGACGGATTCCAAAGACGGTATTGATTTTTTAAATACGGAAAAAAAACCCTGGCATTATCCGCTTGCCGGACAAATCGATGACTTCCGTTCTTTCCCGGAGATCTATACAGATGCCTGTGAGGCCGCGATCCGTTCCATAACGCCTGTAATAACCGGTTATCTTGAAACAGGAGTTTTCCCGATCCCGGAGGCGGCAAGGGCGATTGGAAACAGCGGACTTTCCATTACCGATGATAACGGAAAGCCCTGCGCTCCGGTCTCTACAGATCCGCTGCCTCTGGAAAAAGTCCTGCAGCGGCAGGCCCGTTTGCGCGGCCTGTCGCTTTAATCTGCATTTGCAGATTTTTTAAAACTTTAATACGCTTTTGTCGTAATCTTGCGGCGGTATATATCCCAATAACTGTATACATGTCGCCGCTATTGAGCTGATGCCGAGCCCTTCATTAAGGGAGCCTTCTCCGGGATTGTTGGGGTATTCGCCTTTGTATCCGGGATCGTAAACAATGCAGGGTACCGGGTTTAAGCTATGCGCGGTTTTGGCCCGCGGCGTTCCGTCTTCCTTAAGGGAGACAGCGCCCGTTTTTTTGTCATGCTCGTACATATCGTCGCTGTTGCCGTGATCGGCCGTGATCAGCATGATGCCGCCGGCTTTTTTTACCGCGTCAGCAATGCGGCCAAGCTGGATGTCCATTGCCTCCATCGAGCAGATTACTGCCTGGTAGATTCCGGTGTGGCCGACCATGTCGCCGTTGGGGAAGTTGAGCCGGATATAGTCATAATTACCTGAGCCAACGGCCTCGATCACTTTGTCGGCGATATCGGCGCACTTCATCCAGGGCCTTTCTTCAAACGGAACAACGTCGCTTTTAATCTCAACGTAGTCTTCCAGTTTGTCGCTGAACTTGCCTGTGCGGTTCCCGTTAAAAAAGTAGGTTACATGGCCGTATTTTTGAGTTTCCGAAATAGCGAGTGTGCGCACACGCGTAGCCGCAAGGTACTCGCCCAGGGTACGGTCAATTGACGGCGGGCTTACCAGGTAGCGTTTGGGCACATGGGTGTCGCCGTCATATTCCATCATACCGGCGTAACAGACTTTTGGCCTGCGGCCCCTGTCGAATTTATCAAAATTATCTTCTTCAAACGCGGCGGTTATTTCAAGAGCCCTGTCTCCGCGGAAGTTAAAATAAATTACTGAATCGCCGTCTTCTATTAAACCCACAGGCGAGCTTTTGCCGTCCGGGCCTTTTTCGGCAATTACGAATTCTTTGAGGTCCTGATCGATTATACCCGGGATCTCTTTGCGGTATGTTTCCACGGCTTCGTGCGCGCTCGCGAATTGTCTGCCTTTTCCGTGTACGTGAACATTCCAGCCCCGTTCAACCTGGGGCCAGTTGGCGCCGTAACGGTCCATTGTTATCCACATGCGTCCGCCGCCGGAAGCGATTCTTGCGTCAAAACCGTCTGTGTTCTGTTCCTTGAGGAAGGCTTCGAAGGGGTCAATATATTCCAGGGCGCTGGTTTCGCCTACGTCCCTTCCGTCCAAAAGGATGTGAACACGGACTTTTTTTACACCCTCTTTTTTTGCCTGGATTATCATTGCCTTTAGGTGGTCAATGTGGCTGTGGACGTTGCCGTCAGAGAACAGACCGATAAAGTGTAAAACGCCTTCGCGCTTTGCACCGGAGTTTCTTTCAGCAGTACCGGAGTTTTTTACATTGGCTATTATTTCTTTCCAGGACTGACCTTCGAACATCGCTCCGCTTTTTAACGAAGCAAAGACAAGGGCGGCGCCCTGATTAAAAACCCTGCCGCAGCCCATTGCGTTGTGGCCGACTTCGCTGTTGCCCATGTCTTCGTCGGAGGGCAGGCCTACCGCTTTTCCGTGAGCTTTTAATTTAGTGTGCGGGCTCTTTGACTTGATGGCGTCCAGATGGTTCATCCGGGAATCCGCGACAGCGTCGCCTTCCCTGTACTTGCCGTATCCGACGCCGTCCATGATGACAAGCACGAGAGGACCGCTGCGTCCTTTCCATGCGGGGTTAATCTTGAGGGCTTCAACCATTTAAAATCTCCTAATTAGAACGGGTTCTCGGTTTTATACAGAACGCCTTTGGGCTGGTTATGCGCGATGTCAACGACTCCCAAATAATCGAAAACTGTGAACAGGGATTTTCCGTATTTGCCAAAGACAACGCCGCCGTGATGCGGATAATGCTTTGCTACAAGGACGTGGCGGTAGAAGCGGCCCATTTCAGGAATCGCGAATACACCGATGCCTCCAAAAGAACCGGTCGCAACCGGGAGGACTTCGCCCTGGGCAATGTAGGCCTGGAGAGTCCCGTCGGGTCCGGCATGCAGTCTGAAGAACGTAATGTTCCCGGGCGCTATGTCGCCTTCCATTGTGCCTCTTGTTATGTCCGGTTTCCTGCCGCCCTCAAGCCCGCGGTTCATTATTAACTGGTATTTAAGGCCGGTGTTCTTTTCTTTTTTGAGTTTGCAGATGGGCGTATTGCCGCAGTGGAAACCCATGAACACATCGGTTAATGAATATTTTTTATATGCCGGCTTGATTGCCGATGTGTAAAGTTCGGCCGGAACCGTATTGTTGATATCAAGCAGGGTAACCGCGTCATTGGATACACAGGCGCCGATGTATTCAGAAAGCGCGCCGTAGATGTCTACTTCGCAGGCTACAGGAATTCCGCGGGAAGCCAGGCGGCTGTTTACGTAGCAGGGCACAAACCCGAACTCGGAGCAGAAAGCCGGCCAGCATTTGTTGGCAAAAGCGACATACTGTCTGGAGCCTTTGTGTGATTCTGCCCAGTCAAGCAGTGTCAGTTCAAATTGGGCAAGGCGGGGAAGGATATCCGGGTATTGGTTGCCGCTTCCAAGTTCTTTTGCCATGTCTTTGGCGACCGCTTCGATGCGCTTGTCATCTTTGTGCTGTTTAAAAGCTGCCAGAAGATCCAGTTCTGAATTTTCCTCGATTTCAACACCGATGTCATAAAGTCCCTTGATGGGCGCGTTGCACGCAAAGAAGTCCTGGGGTCTGGGCCCAAAAGTAATTATCTTGAGGCCGGCCACGCCGATAAGCGCCCTGGCAACCGGAACAAAATCAGCGACCATGGCGGCAATGTCTTTGGCATCGCCGACCGGGTATTCAGGTATAACCGCCTTTATTTTGCGCAGCCCAAGGTTATAGGAACAATTGAGCATCCCGCAGTAAGCGTCCCCGCGTCCGTTCATCAGGTTCTTGTCTTCCGCGGCGGCCGCGTACATGACCGGGCCCTTGAACCACCCTGCAATCAGGGTCTCCGGCGTCTCCGGGCCGAAGTTCCCAAGGAATACCACAAGCGCGTTGCATCCGGCCTTGATCACCTCGTCAACGGCGCCGATCGCGTCGTTCTCGTTTTCTACCACTGTTTTTGCTTCGAAAACAGGTATGCCTTTTTTAACACAGGCAGCGGCAACCGCTTTGCGGCGGTTCTCTGACAAAGTCATCGGGAAACAATCTCTGGAAACCGCGATGATTCCCAGTTTGACTTCCGGAATATTGCTCATAAAAACTTCTCCTTTATATGTTTATCTTTTTACGTTACTGTAAAATAAAAATAGCATTTATCCATGTTTTGTCAACTAAGGCAGAAAAACCTAAGGCAGAAAAACGCTGCCGCGGAAGGCTGCATTCGGCGCTGATCTGCCGGCCATGGTGCGGTCCGCGGTGACAGAAGCGGGAGGTGAAGCAAAAATCGTGCGCCCAAGGGGCGAAGAAATCAATCCCTGTCTGGGTTGTTTTGACTGCTGGGTAAAAACGCCCGGGATTTGCATACAAACACGCGACTGCGCCAACAATATTGCCGCGATGCAAATGAACTCGGACGCGGTAATTTATATTTCAAAAATTACCTGGGGCAGCTACAGTTATGACATAAAGTCGTTTCTGGATCGCTGCATTCCCAACATTATGCCGTTTTTTTATGTAGTTAACGGAGAAATGCGCCATAAAATGAGGTACAAAAAGTTTCCGTATATAATATCGATCGGCTACGGCGCAAAAACCGAGCGGGAAAAAACTACTTTCGAAAACCTGGCAAAACGCAATGCCCTTAATTTAATGCCTCCAAAATATTTTGTTTTTAGTATTGACTCATCGAGTAACTCATCTAATAACTCTGCACCGGCCCAATCCGCTGCGGCAGTTATGGAATCGCTAAAGAATGTTCTTGTTAATGAGGTGAATAAATGAAAAATATTGTTGCTGTCAGCGGAAGTCCAAAGACAAAAGACAGTACTTCCGCAAATATAATAAACCGGCTTGCCGGAATAATCGAAGCGCCTGTTACAGAATACCGGGCAGCCAGGCTGATTAGGCAGCCTGATATTCAGGAAACATTGGCAGAAATACTTAAGACAGATATACTTCTTATGGTTTTTCCCCTGTATGTGGACGCTCTGCCTGCTCCGCTTGTTGGGTTAATGACTTTACTGGAACAGGCCGTTAATACTGGTGCGGCTGCCTCCGGGGCAGATTTAGTGTTACAAAAAAATCCGGTAAAAGTTTACGCGGTTTGTAATTGCGGTTTCGTTGAACCGGATCATATAAGGCCGGCTCTTGATATCATCGAAAATTTCTGCATTGGAGTAAACATGGAGTGGTGCGGCGGGTTGGGCATAGGCGGCGGCGGTTTTGCAGCTTCGCAGAATACCAAAATTCAAAAAGGCCCTGCCGCAGGAATTCACGCGGCGCTGCAAAGTTATGGAAGAACAATTGCAGCCGGTAAAGAGACAGGGAATGTTTTTGAAAGCGTAAAGATACCCCGTTTTTTTTACTGCCTTGGAGGCAATCTGGGATGGCGTCAGCTGGCCAAAAAAAACAAAACAAGCCGTGAACTATGGGCGCGCCCATATGAAAATCAGGAGGAAACATGAAGAAAGCTTTTTGGCGCCTGGCGTTTTTTTTCATAATATTATCCGGTCTCTGCGCCGAAACTGCCGCGGCAGCAGATACAGAATATAAGCCGCCTTCTCCGGTATTAATTTTTAATAATATGGGATGGAATTTCCTGGATACATTTACCTTCAATCATGGGCTGAATTTTTTTGCCGCAGGAGTGGGGACCTGGGCTTTGATAGATTCCGGGACCGACTGGAATTGGCGCAATACCGCGTATAACAATACCTGGCTTTCCAACCTTGGGCGGCCGGGATTATATATCGGCTATGTAGTACCGGCTCTGACTCCGGTCGTAACCTATACAGTAGGCCGCCTTATAAAAAATGACAGGCTGCAGATCGCCAGTTTCGCCCTTGTGCAGTCTCTGGCCCTGACCCTGGCAATCCAGTCGCCCATGAAGATGATCACCGGTCGCGCCCTGCCCGGCATTGTCAATGATCTTGATCATACCCGTACATCGCGTTCCGATAACTTCAGCGGTGAGTTTAACTGGTTTAACAACAATTTTGTAGGCGGCTGGCCCAGCGGTCATACGGCCAACGCCTTTGCCGCAGCCGCGACAATCGCCGAAATCTACAATGACAATATTTGGGTGCAGCTTGGCGTTTATGCCTACGCCGTGTTAATTGGCTTTGGGGTTACCCTTGATGTCCATTGGGCGTCGGAAGCTTTTTCCGGCGCGTTAATCGGGTACGCGGTCGGCAAGACAGTGGGCATGAGCTACCGGAAACTGCTGGATGGAGACAAAACAGCTGACAGGGTTTCATTATATTTTAATTATAATTACATCGGTGTTACAATCAAAATTTAGCGGCTTGACGGCGCCCGGCGACAAACGGTGTGTCGCGACAAACGGCGCCCTGTGACAAACGGCGCCTCGCGACAACAGCGCCCGGCGCCTATTGTAAAACTGCAAATATTTTGGTATAAAATTATCAAATTAATAGCCGCCCGCTACGGGGGCTGCCTATACAGGCATAACGCTGTTTGGGAGTTAAATATGTACAGTGTCGGTATCGCTTATCTTTTATGGTTTCTGTCGGTTTTTGGATTACTTGGACTCCACCGTTTTTATCTGGGAAAAATACCAACCGGAATTTTATGGATCTGTACCGGCGGACTTGCCGGATTCGGGACCATCTATGATTTTTTTACCCTGCCCAGGCAAGTAAGGGAAGCCAATTACCGCAACGCTCTTTACAGGCAGCCGCCGCGCGGCCATGTCAACTGGCGGAATGTGAGTGACGGGGAAGCGCGGATAGTGCATCCAACCGGGAAACGCAAAGAAAGTCTGGAGCGGATAATTCTTAGACTCGCGAAGGAAAACAAGGGAATTCTAACCGTAAGCGAAGTAGCTTTGGACGCGGAGATACCGATTGATGACGCAAGAAAATACCTGGACAACCTGGTAACAAAAGGCGTCGCCGAACTGCGCGTACGCAAAACCGGCGCCCTTGTTTATGTCCTGGCTGATTTTACCGATCGCGACGAACCCCTGGAAGATTTTTAATTTTTTTTACGAAGAAATTAACCGGCGAAGAAATTAACCACAAACCACACACACGAACTTAATTATTTGCGAAGAGTTTCTCACGGAGGCGCGGAGTACGCAAAGGACACGGGGGAAGAGTTTTAAATAAAAGAGGAAAGAGAGGAGATAAAAGAAAATAGTAAATTTAAAATAAATGGAAAACTTTATTACTGTCATATGATTTTTCCTAATAAAGATCCAAAATTTTTTTAATTGAACCATTCATTTTCTTTACTATTTCTTGCCGTTGTGTAGTTGTAAGAACCCGATTGTCTTCTGCCGGTTTGTTTTGAAACAAACAATACGATTCTAATTTCAGGGCAGCCGCAATTCTTTCAATCATGTCGGGGGACGGAAATTTTTTTCCTATTTCAATTTCCGCGATATAAGCCTGGGATGAATCGCATAATTCCGCAAGTTTTAATTGCGAGAGTCCGCGCAACTTCCGGTGATTATGGTGGGGGAGTGTATGTCCGTCCCTCTCGAACTTTTACTATGAAGGGCGGAATTATATCTGGGAATAATTCACCTTATGGCGGCAGTGGAGTATATTTACTTTGCGGTGATAGTTATGATCTAGGTACGAGAACTGCCTTTATTAAAACTGGAGGTACCATCTTTGGAGCTGATGGAGGAAGTGATAAAAATACAGGAGGAGGTACAGGCGATACTGTTCTTATTGATAATATTATTGATTGGACGTCCTATGATAAATTTACAAAAATCAAAAATTCCACTTCTGGACCAGCAGATAATTTGTCTTTTAAAGCTAATGATAATTATTCAAACTTTATCTGGACTGGAGCATGGGACAATTAAAGCTTCGTTCCCGTACCTCCGTGTATCCCCGCGAGCTCCGTGAGAGACTCTTCAAATAATTAACCGGTAGCCAATGCTATTCGGAGAGCAGAATTAACTTCTTCCATTTTTTCTTTGGAGAGCTGCCCAACGTAATCAGTGAGCATGGACTTGCGGAGACTGATGAGATCGTCGCAATAGACAGCGCTGTCATGCTTGAGCCCCTCGGTTACGCCAATCTCTACTTGGGTAGGAAGGCCGCCATACTTGGTACGGACCGGAGCGCAGATTACAGTGGGAAATTGTGTGTCAATCAGCATCTGTCTGGAAACAACCAAATAAACACGAAAATCTTTTGGGTCATCTTTATTCCCCTTATAGACCTTGTACAAGTCGCCTCGTTTCATTCTTCCATGTCATCCAGAGCTAAGTTTTGGTATGAAAGATTATCCAGGGCTTCTTTGGTAAGCCATTCAATGTTGTTATTGATATATTCCATTTCTTCCGCTTCGGTCATGCGTCTTTTGGCTGCGGTTTCTTTAACCGAGGTTTCCTTAATGGGGAATTGGACGATTATTTTTGTTAGCCCAGCCGGAATTTCCCGGGGAACTTTCAGAATAATTTCTCTGCTCTCCGGTATTTCTACAATCTGTGTTATAATCATACGTCCCTCTAATATACAGTAAAAAGGAGAAAATTTCAATCAATTCAGGTGACTGACACCAACAACAGCATGGTTTTGGCTGTATGTTCTGCATTTTGAATTATTTTATACGCCAAAGAGCGAATTTTTAATTTCTCCTTTCTCTTTTCCGTTATACTCCGTGCCCCCGTGAGCTTCGTGAGAAACTCTTCGTATCCAAGGTTCGCGGTAAATTCCTTGGGGGGAAAATCCTTAGGGTAAATTAAGAGTAACCTCGGTCCGGCCAAATCCGCCGAGTTCGGGGCGCGAGAAAAAGTAGTCGGCAACGGCTTTTTCGTTCTTTAGGTAATCGTGGACTGTCTTTTGCAGTATGCCGTCGCCTTTGCCGTGGACTACCGAAAAGCTGCCCATGCCGGCAAGGACAGCCGCGTCAATCTGGCGGCGCAGGACGTCCAGGGCTTCGTCGGCGCGCATGCCCAGCAGGTTGATTTCCATGCGCGCGGGAGCTGCGGGCGCAAGATCGGCGGCCCAGTCTGCGGCTGGTGCAGCGGCATTGGCGCCGGTTTTTATACCGGCTTTCCCCATTGATGGCGCAGGCGACATTTCTGTTTCATCAAAACTCATCTTGAGCGAACCAATTTCGACTATCCAGCGTACAGACTGCGGTTCTTCTTTTTTACCTTTTTTATCTTGCCTTATGATCCGGCCCCTGCGCCGGTTCTCTCCGGCAAGAACTTCCATTCCCGGCTTAAATACTTTTTTCCCATAACCGTTCCGGAACAGCTCATTTTCCTGCTCCGTGAGCCGGCGCTGTTCCTCCCTGAAAATTTTTTCTTCAGCTTCAAGTTCGGCGTTTTCGGCATCAACACTTTCTTCAAAGCCGGACAGGAACTCTTTTACCTTAAGTGTTTTATCCCGTGTAATTTCGCCTTCTTTAAGTTCGCGGACAAGGTTTTCAAGCTTGACACGGCTTTCTTCCAGCAACAGGTGAAGGCTTGTCGCGGTCCCGCTCTTGAGCTGCAGTTCCTTCTGGCGCAGCCTTAGTTCCTTGAGGTCGGCCCTGCGCCTTTCTTCCCTTAGCTGCTCTTCTTCTGCTCTGCCTTCTTCCATCGCGGCGTCCAGCTCTTTGTGTTTTTTTCTTAAACCTTCGATAAGCGCGCTTATGTCCGCCTGTTCTTCCGCCAGATAATTCCTGGCTTTTTTTATTATTTCTGAAGGAAGGCCGTTGCGTTCCGCGATATCAAGGGCCCGGCTTTCTCCGGGTATTCCCATCACAATCCGGAAAGTCGGCGCCAGGGTCCTGCCGTCGAATTCCATGGAAGCGTTCTCTGCGCCTTCCCTGGTGTAGCCGTAGTTTTTGAGTATGCCGTGGTGGGTAGTTATTATGAGCCTGGATTTTAGTTCGATAAAATGATCGAGTATGGACATC
This sequence comes from Treponema sp., assembly GCA_009780855.1. Taxonomy (GTDB): domain Bacteria; phylum Spirochaetota; class Spirochaetia; order Treponematales; family Breznakiellaceae; genus WQZG01. The sequence continues at coordinate 62,031 of WQZG01000008.1, read as the reverse complement.
GCGATCGCAGTTCCTTCCTGGGGATCTGTGCCAGAGCCGAGTTCGTCCAGCAGAACCAGGGATTTGGATCCGGCTTTTGAAAGAATGTCCGCGATGTTTGTCATGTGGCTTGAGAAGGTTGAAAGGGACTGGCTGATGGACTGCTCGTCGCCGATGTCCGCGTAGATTCCGTCAAAGCAGGGCAGGGTAGTGCCCAGTTCGGCCGGAACCGGCAGGCCGCTCTGGTTCATCATTGCTAATAGGCCCGCTGTTTTTAACGCGACGGTTTTTCCGCCGGTATTGGGTCCGGTAATTATTACGGTGCGTTTATCCTGCGCGAGCGAAAAATCCAGGGGTATGGCTTTTGACCCCAAAAGCGGATGGCGGGCTTTTTTTAAAATAATTGCTTCGCCTTCCTGGGCAAAAATCCCGCGGGTCTCAAATCCGTAACGCGCCCTGGCCCGGATCGTTTCCAGATAAATAATACCTGTATGAAATTCATTTATTTTTTCTCTTTCCGCCGCGATTTTGCCTGTAAGCTCGCGCAATACGCGGCGGATCTCGGCGTCCAGCCCGCGTTTTTCAATTAACAGATCGTTGTTTTTCTCGACCACTTCTTCCGGTTCCACAAAAAGGGTTTGTCCGGTTGATGATACTTCGTGTACTATGCCCCGTATGCGGCCGCGGTAGTTGGCCTTGACCGCGAGCACCATGCGGCCGTCCCGCTGTGAAGGCACAAGGGACTGCAGCATCCGCCGGGTATCATCATTTGAAGTGAACTTCGCGCCGGCGCTTTCCAGTTCCTTGGTCAGGGCCAGTATACGGCGGCGGTAGGCCTGGAATTCCGGCAGGTCGCGCAGGTTACCATCTTTATCCAGAACGCGGAATATCTGGGCCGCAATTGGTTTTACATCGGGCAGCCGCGCGGCCGTGATGCTTATGGGGTTCTCCTGCTCCGCCGGATTTGCCTGGCCCGGCTTCTGGTTGGATTTCCCGATCCAGGTCCGCAAAGTTTCTCCCCTGTCGATAAAAAGACCTAACGCGTAGACTTCGTCAATTTCCAGAACAGCCCCGTCAACATCCAGCTTTGGCAGCAAGCCGCTTATGTCCGGGATGCTGTCCCGTTTTTCTTCGTCTGTTGAATACATCCGGCCAAGGCACGCCGACACAAGCTCCCTGAGGCGCATGGCGCCTTCGTTATCGCTTAGGGGATCTTCGTTCAGGATGACGGCTCCGGCTTCCGCGCTCATGGCGCAGGAGGCGGCCCGGCTGCGGATAATGTCATATTCCAACAATTTGATTGTTTTTTCGTTCATGTACGCTCAATTATCATTTAAGGCTAGTCATTATCAGGATACGTTTCCGTTCCTGCCATTTCGTCCCGGATACGCAGAAAACTTTCGTAACGGTCCTCGTGAATTACTCCGGCCTGCACCGCTTCCATGATCTTGCAGCCGGGTTCGGTAATGTGGCAGCAGGAAAGGCCGTAACTGCATTTGCCTGCCAGCGGGGCGAATTCGCGCATATATAAAATAAGGTCCCTGGGCTCGATGCGCTCCGGGGCAAACCGCCTGAATCCAGGTGTGTCGATAATAAATGTTTTACCGTCCGGCAAACCGTAAAGCGAAGTCTGAATTGTCGTATGATTGCCCCTGCCGTATTTTTCGTTTAGTGCCCCGGTCTTTATTTCGATACCGGGAATAAGTTTTTTTATCAAGGTAGATTTACCGACTCCGGACTGGCCGCATATTACACAGACCTTTCCGCTGATTAAATTTTTTAATTCATCCACGCCCAGGCCGGTTTTTGCGGAAATGCGCAGAACTGTAAAACCTATTCGCTTAAAGTCCTGGAGTCTCTCTTCAACATCGGGATCAAATTCATCGGCCAAATCGTATTTGTTGCAGATTATCACCGCGCTGATTCCGGAGTAATCGGTTTCCAGCAGCAGCCTGTCCAGGAAGCGCGGACGGAACGGCGGGCTTGCGGCAGTTGTCATGCAAAGCGCCAAATCCGCATTGGCCGCAAGTATCTGGGGCGCCTGGCCTTTCTGGTTAAACCTGGCAAAATGATTTTTTCTTTTTTCAAGGCCAATGATTAGGCCGTCTTCGATTTCTACGATATCTCCGGGCGCCAGGGGATTATAATAACCTTCCGCGTCTTTTAACACCTTTCCCTTGATCCGGCATTCGGTTTCTCCATCGCCGGTCCTTACTGTGAACAGGTTTCTTGATCCGCGCAAAACCAGGGCTTTCATATTAATTCAAGTTTTAAGCCAAAAAGGCCGGCCAGCTTTTCCCAATATGGTTCGGCCGCATTGCCGCCGGTTATTGCCATTACCGGCTGCTGCCCGCTGCCGCAACTGGCGCCGCAACTGGCGCCGCAACTGGCGCTGCCGTTATCATTATTTAAGCTGCCGCTGCCGCAGCGGAGACTGCGGCTGTCAAGCAAAAATTCCAAGCGGCTGCAGATGCCGTCCAGGGAATCGTAAATTGTAATTTCGTTTCCGGCGGCCCGGCAAAATTCTTCTTTTAGGAACAGAAAATGTGTGCAGGACAATACAACAGCGTCCGCGCCTGAGTCACGGAATTTATCGATATATTTTTTTGCTGTATTAAATTTTTCGCTGTCTGCCGCGTCGGTCCAGCGATGTTCGATAAATTCAACCAGTTCCGGCGCCGCGATGTTTACGACCGCGCAGTCCGGTCCGAATTTTTTTACCAATTCTGCGATGTAAGGATCGGAAGCCGTGCGCTGCGTTCCCAGAACCCCAATCCGCCGTTTTACGCTTGAACTAACCGCCGGTTTGATCGCGGGGACTGTTCCCACAATAGGCAGCGCCGGAAAAGCCGCGCGGAGTTCGGCAAGCGCTGAAACCGATGCGGCGTTGCAGGCCACAGCCATTATTTTGGGATTGTACATTGTAATAATTTTTTTTGTCAGCGAGGCCGTAATGTTTATAAGTTCCGCTTTTGATTTTTTTCCGTAAGGAAAATTCTGTCTGTCCCCAAGGCATACCAGGGCCTCTGCCGGATTGCGGGAATGGAAAGCGAGGCCGTAACAAAGGCCGCCTATGCCTGAATCGTAAAAAAGAACCGGGCGGTTATCCATTTTACTTAAACAAATTGTTGAATGCCGCCTTCGCGGCGTCTGCTGCTTTTGCGGCAGACTTTTCACCTGCTGTGGCAGTTTTGAATTTTGGGTTGAGGCTGAACCAGTCGCAGAAGTTGGCGCGTTCCCTGTCCGCGGGATTTTCACCCTGGGGTTCGGCGCAGCTTTTTTCTGCCCTCAGGAAGTGACGGCAGTTGCCGCAGCAGCGGAGATCTTTTCCGCAGTCAGGGCAGACCAGAGAACGTCCTATTGGCCCATCGTAATTTACCGGAGAACCGCAGTACCAGCACATAAAATTATATTACTACAGGCAAGCCGCTCTACTCAATATGAAAAATCCTTAATATAATAAAGCATGTTTGTCATTACTCCCTGCGCCGCGGGATGCGGAAGACCCGCCGTTGACGGTTCTGCTCTCTGCGCCGCACATCTTGTAAATCCCCTGGAAGAAGGAAAACGCGCAGGGGACAATATCCTGCGGCAAAAAATGATCAGGGATCTGAACGCCCAGGGGCTTCAATTTAACGGTGTTGATTTTTCCGGAAGAAATTTCTGCGGATGCGGATTCGGCGGCGCTTTATTCAGCGGCTGTAAATTCAGCTCGTGCTCCATGCAGCAGGTTTTTTTTGATTTTGCCGTTTTTATTTCCTGTGATTTTTTGGAAGTTGATTTCCGCTACCTGTCATTTGCGGGTTCAGAAATTACAGGCTGTAAATTCGACGGGTCCGAACTTATGGATATAAATTTTTCAGGCTCAAAAATTTCAGACACGCTTTTTAACAACAACGATTTGTACAACAGCCGTTTTATCGCAAGTGCTGTCAGCAATACCAGTTTTATAAACTGTAATTTAAAGACTGTTAACTTTTCCAAATACATCGGGGAAAATGTTGTGTTTAAGTCTTCCAATACTGCGGAGGCCGTTTTTGAAATGGAGGAGCTGGGTTGAATCTGTACATCCATTTTTGTTCTTTTGGTTTCTGCAACTGTTATGTATTGGGTCTTGATAAACAGGCCCTCATAATCGATCCGGGAAGCATGGAAAGGGCAATTCTTAACAGCATTGAAGAAAACGATTATACCCTCGCCGGAGTGCTTATAACCCACAATCATCCCAACCACGTACACGGCCTTTCTACGCTTAAACGTATTTACGATGTTGATATTTACAGTCAGAGTCCGGCCATTTATGATTATAAAACCATACTAATAAGGAACGGCGAAACGCTCAGGATCGGTCCTTTTAAAATCGAAATAATTTCGGTTCCGGGCCATTCCGTAGATTCCGCGGTTTTTAAAACAGACCGCATGCTTTTTACCGGCGATGTAATGACGGCCGGCCTTGTCGGGAGCACGTCAAGCATTTACGGATCGGTTAACCAGATGACCGCTTTAAGGACCAGCATTCTTTCGCTGCCCGGCGATTATTCGGTTTTTCCCGGCCACGGCCCTGTGACCAGCCTTGACGCAGAACGCCGTTTTAACGCCGGGATCAACGCTTACGAAGATTACAAAACCAGGCGTTACAGGTTCAGGCCTGAGCTGGATTTTTAGGAATTGATTTTATCTTGTAAGCGTTAAAGTTCTGACCCGGCCCGCGGCCAGCCCCCAGCGCTGATTTACGTATGCGGATAAAGCTTCAGCTTCGGTGCGGAACGCAATGCCCAGTTCCGGCCAGGTTCCGGTGGCTTCGTCTTTGGGCGGCAGTACGGTTCTGCGCCAGGAGGATGCGTCAATTCTGCCGGCCAGGGTTTCCCCAAAATATTTTTCCGCTCCGGATACCGGCTGCTGCATTATATGGGCCATAAATTCGTTGATTACCAGATAATTGTCTTTTGTGTCGTAGGCCTGGTAATCAAAGTAGGAAAGAATAAATGCACGGGGTACCGGCGCGAGTTTTTGCCATCTTTGTTTGCAGAATTCCCTGAAATCAGCGTCCGTAAAATAAATCCCGTGGAAACCTTCGTGGTTGATAAAAAGGCTGCGCAGATAATCTTCGGATTCCCTTGTAATCGAAATAATGGCTCCGCTGCCTGCAATAATTCCTGACTGACTGCGCACAATTATTCCGTTATTGAACAGGATAGTCTCCAGTTCGCGCTCCTCCGGCAGCAGCGGGAATTTGGTAGTTTCGGCAAGGTTATAAAAAGCAGCAAGCGTTTCGCTGCGGTAATCGTGGGCATTCCATCCGTGTAAACCGGCAATCTCGCTGTCAGCAGGAAGCCGGCCGGTGAACCCGGCTTTCTCCGCGAAGAAGGCGAGCCTTTTTAAAAACCTGTCCTGGATATCGTAATCGGCCATGTCAAAAATCAATACCGAAGGAAAACCGTCCCAGCGGAATACTTCGTAACGCTTGTCCCTCCACTTCTCCTGCGGCCAGTTTATAATCAGGCCCGGATCGGCAGTTATCGGATCGGCTGTTATTTGTCCGGCAGCCGTTTGCCCGGCAGCCACCGGTTCTGCCGACGTCGGCCATGCCTGCAAATCCGGGGCCAGCGCCGCGCTGTAAATTTCAGGCCCGTTAATTTTTATGGGGCCCTGCGATATTAGCTGTCCGGGTATAAAAACTGCATTTTTATTATCGCCTTCTATTTTAAAATAACCCGGATCGCCTTTTGCGCCGCCCTCAATCGTGATTTTACCGGCGTTAATAAATTTTATGTCCAGGTCTCCGCCAAAAAATGCGGACTGCGGCGGATCAATTACCAGAGCTCCGTCTTTATAATAAACAAATGGGCTTAAGCTTATGGCGGTATTGTCCCCGGCAAAAGATACTCCGTACCAGGGAGATGTCAGTTTTATGCTGTTGATTTTTAAAAAAGATTTTTCTCCGGTTGATTTTGGATCCTGCGGGATCCAGTTAACCGTGATTTTTTCAATTGTACCCGGTACGAGCGGCACTGTATAACTGATGTTTTTAAAAACTTTTTTCCCCAAAAAAGAAAAATCCAGGGGCAGTTCCCAAGAGAGGCCGGCAATTACCAGTACGGCCTTTCCATTCAAGACTTCATTTTGGGCCGCATTGTTATACGGCGTTTCGTTCTGCAGGGAATAATTTATCTGCAGGGCGTAGTTATTTTTTAAGTTCTGAAATCCTGTTAAATCGTATTCCAGTTTTCCCTCTGACGACAGCGGAAGGCTGCCCAGCCCGGAGTTCTTTGACACCGTGTATAAAACAGAGCCCGAATCCAGGCCGTCCCAAAATGTAAAAGGCGCCCTGTAGGTACAAGATAAAAAAGATAAAGATACAGCCAAAATAATTAGAATACCGGAATGACGGATTTGATTTTTTTGAAAAATATGACTCAGTTTTTGCGGGAAAAATTTCAAAGACTTATGATCCCTTTGGCGATCAGTTTTGCTATGGTATAGCTTCTTTCCGGCCCGACTTCCTGATCCTGACGCAGGAAGGTTTTGAGCGAGGCTCTGAAAGATTCAGGCAGTACAGGCAGTTCAAGAACCTGTTTGGAATAGGCCCTGTGGGATGGTTCGAAGCGATGATTAATGCAGAAGAGCGTAAGGCAGGCGCTTTTGATAAAACCAGCCGCCGAGATCAGGTAATTGAAATCATCCTTGTGGATTACCGCGGCTCCCAAATCCGACAGGAAGTGCTCCATTTTTGACTGATGGGCGTTCCTCATAAGCCGCCAAAATTCATCGCTGAAATTATCCATTCTTTTGCGGAGATTGTCGATCCAGTCGGTTCTGGAAAATATTACTTCGCCCTTGGACAGTCTGTAGAAACCGTAAGTTCCGGAATCCTTGATAAGCCAGATTGAACCCAGTTTGGAATCCGCGATATTGATGCTCTGTTCGATTAACTTGCACGGTTTGTATTCCATGCGGACCGGCAGGTCCTTGACCAGGAAACGGTCCTTGCTTTCGCCGGTCCTGCCGTGGGAGCGCCCCGCCGAACTTTCAAAAGCCGCCACATCGCCGCCGTACATTTTACGGCGCTCCGCGGAATTCGGAATCGTACCGTTATAATAAATATCCAGTATAAGCGCGAAATACGGATCCAATGTATCTGATTTGGCGGATTCATTTATTGAAATACATTCAACGCCGGGCCATTCCGAAATAATTTTGGCAAACTGGTCTACCAGTATCTTGGTTTTTAGTTTCATGATAATCCCCAATATATTACATTTTTTACACGGTTAGTATAACATGGAAATACAATTTTGAAAACTCTTGAAAAGAATACGGTTAATTCTAAAAAAACCGCGCGGTTCCTGGTTCTTCTTCCCCACAGGGACAGTCTTAAACTCCTGCAGGATTATAAACTCAAACTTTTCGCCGGCGGTTATAAAGGCGCGCTGTCCTTTCCGCCGGTTGCTCCCCTGGCAGTTCTTTCCCGCTGTTTAAACAGGGAGGAATTAAAAAAAACGGCCCATGTGATCAGGGACGCCAGTTTAAAAAATAATGGTAAAATAACCGCAGGCAAAAATGACTTTATCCAAAGTCCGGAGCTTTGTTTTTTTGGACCGATTCTGGATTTGCAGTGCGCGGATTTGGCAGCGGCTTTTCCCTGCGAAAAAATTATTAAAGTATTTCCAAAAACATTATTGTGCGCCGCCCTTGCCGATGCTTCCGGTTTGGAACAGTTTCCGGCTGAGCCGGAGCCGTTTTCTTTTGGGGCCGCCATGGTTACCAATCTTGTTATCCGGCCCCTGGCAAGCGGAGCTTCCGCTTTTTCCTTTGAATGGCGGCTTGGGCCGGAATGCTGGCTTCCAGGGAGGTAATATGCCGTATAAGATGACTCATTTGTTTGTTTCTTAAATGGAAAATTTTTTTACCGCTGACAGCGGGACAATAAGACTGAATGTGAATATTGTTCCCGGATCGTCCAGATCAGAAATCCGGGAAGTCAGCGGAGGCCGTCTTAGAATCCGAATAGCCGCGGCGCCGCAGGACAACAAGGCCAATGAACAGCTGCGATCATTTATGGCGGAAATTCTTGGCTGCGCCAAAAAAGACATAGTAATACTTACCGGCGAAAAGTCACGCAGAAAAACAATATCTTTGCCTCTGAACACAAGAGTCAAGCTGGAGAAACTAATCTGCCCATAAGCGAACCTCCTCTGCGAAGCTGACACCGTCTGCTGGGATGACGTACTTTGCAGACAGACACAAATATTTGCTTTATTGTTCAAACAGGTATAAAATAACTTCCATGGAAAAATCATTAAATTGGGCTCTGGCCGGAACCGGCGGAATAAGCAATCGTTTTATTATCGGGTTAAAGGCGGCTGGCGGCAAACCGCTGGCGGTTGTCTCGCGTACCATGCAGAATGCACGGGGTTTTGCGAACCGCCACGGCGTTGAAAAGGCCTGCGACAATTACGATCAAATGCTGGAAGACAAATCAATTGATATTGTTTACATTGGTACTCCCAACAATACCCACAGGGATATGACCATAAAGGCGCTTAAGGCAAAGAAAGCAGTGCTTTGTGAAAAACCTTCCGCGCTAAATTCCGCTGAGCTGCGGGAGATGATCAGTACGGCGCGGGAAAATAATTGTTTTTTTATGGAAGCGATGTGGAACCGTTTTACACCGCCTTTATGCAAAGTCAGGGAGTGGCTTGCGCAGTCTTTGATCGGCGAAATAAAGATAGTCCAGGCCAACTTCGGGTTTAATTCGCCGTTTAATCCGGCCGGCCGTGTTTACAATCCCGAGCTCGGGGGCGGCTCCCTGCTTGACGCCGGCATTTATCCACTTGCGTTAATTTCCATGGTCTTTGGCGGCATCCGGCCCGGCAGCGTAAAATCGCAGCTTTATTTGGGAAGCACCGGCGTTGACGAAGAAGCTTTTGTAATACTGTCATACGGCGGGCCGCGCATGGCCTTTTACGCGTCGGCAATAAATACCCAGATGATCAATGACGCCTGGATTTACGGAACATCCGGTAAAATTCATGTCCCTGCGTTTACCTGGGCCCACAGCGCCGACTTGATTCTGGACAACCGATATAATTACCATTATGAGCCCGAATATATTTCCAACGGCTACGGATACGAGGCAGTTGAAGTCATGAACTGCATCCGTGCCGGAAAGACCGAAAGCCCGGTGATGTCATGGAACGAATCGCTTGTATTAATGGAAACAATGGACGAAGTGCGCAGACAATCGAATTTCGTTTATCCTGGGGAGATAAAAACAAAATGAAGCGCGGGAATAAAATATTATTCCGCGGCGTTTGGCCGCTCTGCGTTAGGTCCGCTTTACCGCTTTTAAAAGATCTTCTTTTTTTATCTCTGCCCAGATTGGTCTGCCGTGCGGGCAGCGGGGGTCTTCCAGCCCGATTGCTTCTTCGGCAAGGGCCAGGGCGGTTTTATCGTCGAGCCAGGTTCCGTCTTTTATCGCCGAATGGCAGGAAAATGCAGCGGCCCAGTGCTCCGCGAGATTCTTATCGGCGTTTTTTAAGTTAAGGATTTCTCTGACAGTTTCTGCATCCGGACATTTCCAGCCGTCAGGCAATGCTTCAATGTGCCATCCGGATCCTGTCTGGTCCCGGTTTATCACAATTCCCAAATCAGCCAGATCCTTTTGCCTGCCGGCGAGGTAGGCGCTGTCTTCTTCGGTTTCTGCAGAAAATGGGATAGGCACAAGCAGTTCCTGCCGTTTTATTTTTTTATTGATAAAACGATCATATAGAATGCGTTCATGAGCCGCGTGCTGATCGATTATATAAAGTCTGTCATTTTTTTTTACAAGAATGAAAAGGTCAAACAGGCGGCCCAGAAAAATTACCGCGTTGTTCCCTGATTCCGCGGCATTACCGGCCTCATATGAAAAATTTTGTTCTGCGGCGATCTGCGTGATCGGTAACGCAGCCGATTTATTGTAAGAAAATGATTGCTCTGCCGGTTTTTCCGCAGCCATTGTTTTTGCGGCCGGTGTTTCGGCTTCCAGTGCTTGTGCGAACAAACTGTTTTTATTATTTTCGCCCGCGGTTGCGGTTGCGGTATCCGCAAATCCCGCGTAAGTCCTGCGCCTGAAGTTTTCCAGCGCTTTTGTAATCGAATGATGTATGGCGCCGATGTCCGCAAAACGAACTTCGCGCTTTGCAGGGTGGATGTTAAAATCCGCCAGGGCAGGATCAATGTCGATATAGACCGCGCCAACCGGGTGGGTGTTGTTGGGAAACCATCCGCGGGTTCCGTATTCCAGGGCCTGCAGCAATGAATAATCCTGAATGCGGCGGCGGTTTGCAAAAACATATTGCTGCCGTCTGTCGGTTCTGGAGAGTTCGGGCCCTCCGAATACAATGACAATTTTATAGCCCTGCCCCAGAACTGTTATTTCGTAACAAAATTTTTCTTCGGCGCCGGCCAGCGCGATTTCACTGAATCTTTCCTTAAGCGACTCCCGGGGTGCGTAAAAAGCTTTAAGTTTCCCGTCCTGGAAGAACCTAAAACTGTGTTCCGGGAAAACCAAAGCTTTATCTTTAAAAACCGCTAAACATGCAGCCGCCTCGCTGCTTTCCCTTTTAAGAAAACGTCTGCGGGCCGGAAGCGCGTCAAACAAACCGCTAGCCCTGACACTGGTTCCTTTTGTCCGCCTGCTCTGCACCGCGCGCGCTTCTGCCGTGCCCGGACCTGTTTCCAGTTTCCAGGCATTAAGGCCGCCGCGGCTTGTACAAATTTCCAGATGCGAAACAGCGGCGGCCGCTGACAGGGCTTCCCCCCTGAACCCCAGGGTTACAGCTTTTTCAAGGTCAGCTACCGAACGGATTTTGCTGGTCGCGTGAGCAAGGCAGCAAAGTTCCAAATCCTGCAGGTCCATGCCGCTGCCGTTGTCGCTGACCTCGGTGCGGATTATGCCGCCGCCGTCCACGGATACATCAATTTCCGACGCGGACGCGTCAAGGGAATTGTCCATAAACTCGCGCACCAGGGCACAGGGCCTGTCAATCACTTCTCCGGCAGCGATTTTTTTTGCTTCTTCCGGTGGGAGAATTTTTATTTTTGTGTCCTGTGCGGCTGACGGCATTACAAAATTATTCAGCCGAATCAAACAGTTCCAGTTCCGGAGCGTCGGCGGCCTTTGCTTCGGCTCCGCTTGTAAGAATCTCAATACGGTTCTGGATTTTTTCCAGTTCTTTTTCCAGTGAACGCGCCAGTTTTATACCTTCGTCAAAAGCCTTGAGCGCGTCATCCAGAGTAATATCCGGCTTGCGGATCTGATCACTTAGCAGTTCAAGCCTCGAGAGCCTGTCCTCCAGCGTTTTGCCGGTTTCAATATTCTTTAAAGTTTTAGCCATAAATCATCCTTCACTATAAACTCTTCACTTTTCTCCCCACTCCCTACTCCCTACTCCCCACTCCCCACTTCATCTGCTTACCGCTTCAATTTTCCCTTCCATCAGCCTTATTTCCAGGCATTCGCCTTTTTTTACTTCGTTGCTGCGTCTTATTGCTTTGCCTGTTTTACCGCCGGCATGTGTTACTACCGCATAACCGCGTTCCAGAATTTTGATTGGGCTTGCCGTTTCAAGCGCTGTACCCGCAATTTGCAGCCTTATGCGCAGGTCTTCTACTTTGGCGTTCAGATCCATGAGCAGGGCTTCCTTGGCGTCGTCAAATCTAACAAGGATTGGCTGGAGTATTGAACGGAACCTGTATTCAAGGTCTTCCGGATTAAATGGTTTAAGGGACAGCCTTATATTTTCCAATCTGGCCTGTATTGTCTGTATTAAAGACGCCTTGAGGGACGCAACTTTTTCCCTTGTTATTTCGCGGTCCTCGCTTACCAGTTCGGCCGCGGCTGACGGGGTAGGGGCCCGCAGGTCAGCGGCAAAGTCGCAAAGACTCCAGTCTATCTCGTGGCCCACCGCGCTTATCACAGGAATTTTGGACGCGGCGATTGCACGTACAACGGCTTCTTCGGAAAACGGGAGAAGGTCCTCCAGGGAACCGCCTCCGCGGCCCACAATAAGAACGTCCGCAAGTTTCCAAAAATTGGCCTGCTCTATACGGCGCGCAATAATCCCCCCGGCCTCATTCCCCTGTACAGGAGCCGGCAGTATTATTACTTTTATCCCGCCGCAGCGCCGTGTAATAATATTTATTATATCCCTTACCGCCGCGCCAGTGGGAGAACTTACAACGCCTACAGTCTGCGGGAAGCGGGGTATCGGTTTTTTGCGGCCTTCGTCAAACAAACCTTCCGCGGCAAGTTTCCTCTTGCGTTCCTCAAGCATTGCCAGGATCTCGCCTTCTCCGGCCAGTTCCATTTCCTCGGCCACTATAGAATAGGTTCCGCGCTGCGCGTAAACAGAAAGGCTCCCTTTTACCCTGAGGAGCATACCGTCCTTTGGATTAAACCTCAAAAACCCAAGCCTGTTTCTGAACATAATCCCGGATATGGCCGCGTCTGAATCTTTAAGCGTGAAATATAAATGGCCGGTGCTGGACGGCCGGCAGTTGGATAGTTCGCCTTCCACCGTAACCGACGGAAAATTTCCTTCGATAATTTGGCGGATCTTTGCGGTGAGTTCAGATACTGTCATCTTGCCGTCCATTGGGTCAGTATATTTTAGACCGGCAAAATTTAAAAGCCGTTGATCGGCGGGAAATTTTTTTAGGCGGCATGGCGGGCAGGCATTGCACAACCTTCGGCAATGCAACAAAATAAGTTAGTTTAACATAATAAACAAACAGAGGGTAAAAAATGAAAAATAAATCAGCATTAATAAAAAACGGATTTGCCTTATTGATTGCCGGTGTTCTGGTATTTACATTTTTGGGATGTTCATCGGGCGGGAATAAAACTTCTCCTTTTCAAATAGCGTTTTGTTCGTTATATGTAAACGAAAGCGCTGTTTCCGATTACGGCGCCGCACTATTGAACAGCATTCCGGACTTAAGCATTGACGGCAAAGCCCCCCTGTTTACCCCGATGATCATGGGCGAATCGCAAAATGATAATCAGTTATCAAATGATCCAATGGCGAACATGGCCAGTATAATGAAAGCTGCCGCTGTTGTTTCCACCGGCGATCTCGATGTCATGATAGCTGACATGGACAACGGCGCCCGCAACGCCAGGTCAGGCATGTTCATGAATGTAAGCGATCTTTTCCCGGGCGAGGATTTATCTGCCCTTGGAACACGGCTCCTGTCGTTTGATATACTGAATACAGACAGTTACCAGCCCGTCCCGACCGGAGAAAAAACTCCGGTTTGCGGTATAAGCATAACCGGTAACGATCAAATGAAAAAAATATTCGGGGATCAGGAGATCGGCGTTTTTGTGGTCGCAAATACCAAAAATCTGGAACTTGCCCAAAAAGTAGTCCGGTCCCTGTTGTAAAGTTTCAAAATAATGTCTGTCCATAATGTAGACACATTATGGACTCAGACCAAAGGTCTGCGACTACCTTTTTATTACTCAACCGTAAAATGAGCTTGCTAAATTGCCGATAAAACTTGTATATGAAAGCCATTACGGTCCTGTACGGCGGCAGCCTTGGCAAAGAAGCGTTTATTCCCCTGGCAGGATTGGAAAAAAGCAGCTTCGATCTGGCTGTTCGGCAGTCACAGCTGTTTCCTTTTACAGAAAAAGTTGTCCTTTTGGGCCGGGAGGGCATGGATTACCCGGGTTTTTCCGGAGAAACCGGCTGCGAAAGCAAAGTAAAGGAATTTTCTCTTGTAACTTCCCCAAAATGGACCCGCAGAGAACTATTAAACGCAATTTCCCGCGAACAGTCCGGTTACGATTTAGCTTATTTTGCCTGGGCCGATTGCCCCTTCCTCGATCCGGCGCTGGCCGCCGCCTTAACGGACCGTCATGTCCGTTATGCGGCCGAATATTCCTACGCGGACGGCTACCCGCTGGGATTCGCGCCGGAACTTCTTTCAGCCGGAACCGCCGGTGTTCTGTTCAATATTGATAAAGAAGGCGATGTACCTGTAGAAAGGGACGCAATTTTCCAGGCAATTCAAAAAGACATTAACGCATTTGACATAGAAACCGAGATTTCTCCGGTTGACCTTAGACACTACCGGATATGCCTTGCAGCAGATTCCAGGCGCAATCTTCTGCTGCTCAACCGCTGGCTGCAGGCAAGCGTTAATTTTCCAAAAGCCCAGGATGCCGAAGCGATCATAGAAAAAAATCCGGAACTTCTGCGTACTCTGCCTGCTTTTTACAATATCCAGGTTTGCGAAGCCTGCCCCCAGGCCTGTTCTTTTTGTCCGTGGTCCGGCAGGGGACAGTCAGGCAAAGCTATAATGGAGCCTGAAAAATTCAGGCTGCTTCTGGATAAAATTGTTGATTTTTCCGGTGATGCTGTTATTTCAATGTCGCTTTGGGGCGAACCGGCGCTCCATCCCCAAAAAATGGACTTGATCCGCATGGTTCTGCAGCGGCCGGAATTATCGCTTGTAATTGAAACATCTGGCGTCGGCTGGAAAACTTCGGAACTGGAAACTCTGGCGTCAGAAGCTAAAAACGCAGCAGCACGGGCCGGTAATCTGCTTGCTTCTCCGCTGTCATGGGTCGTTTCCCTGGATGCCTTTGATCCCAACCGCTACAGGGAAATCCGCGGTTCCGGTTTTACCGAGGCTGCCGATTGTGCCAATCAGCTCCTGCAGCTTTTCCCCGGCAGCGCCTATGTTCAGGCCGTACGTTTTAAGGGCGCGGAAGACGATATTGAGGCGTTTTACCGGCACTGGAAAGAAGCGCCCGCTGCCCAATCGCCGCAGGGAACCGTAAAAAGCGGGAGCGCTAACCACGTAATTATTCAGAAATACGATCACTTCTGCAATAAGCTGCCCAAATTACAGGCTTCCGATCTTTCGCCTGTCCAGCGGCGTCCCTGCTGGCATTTGATGAGGGATATGAACATTGCCCTTGACGGAACTGTTTTACGCTGCCGTGAAATACTTGACTCCGGCGGGACTGTGGACCGGTTCAATGCATTTACCCGGCCTTTACAGGAAATCTGGATGTCCGCTGAACCTATGTACGGCAATGATCTTTATATCCAACATACCAAAGGAAATTACCCGGAGGAATGCGCTGACTGCGATGAATACTATACCTACAACTTCTAACGCTATTTCCCGGTAGTTCCCAATAGTTCCCGTATGTTCATAATTCTATATAATATATAGAATTAAATAAAAAACATTTTCCCCCTTGTGCTTTTTAGTTCCCTGTATTACTCTTTTTTTGTAAGCTGTATGTAAGCAGATTTATAGGAGATCTTATGGGTGTAAATATATGGATCAACCGGAGTCAGGTATACCTGGATATTTATCATGCCGGCAAGAGAACAAGGGAGAAGCTTAACGGGCTTATTATTACCGGAGACAAAGCTGTTGATAAAGAGACTATGCGTCTGGCAAAAATTGCGCTGGCAAAACGATCCCAGCAGGTTTTTACCGAGGAATGGGGTATTGTAGATTCTATTGCCGGCAGACAGTCTTTGTATGCATTTATCGACAAAACCTATACCCAGAAAAAAAAAGACAGGTGTACAGCTATTAGATCTGTCCTGAGTATTTTAAAAAAATACCCTGGAGGAACTACCATTCAGCTTGCTCAAATAACCGAGACCTGGTTTGAAAATTTTAGAAAATGGTTATTGGAGAAGATTGCAATAAGTACCGCAGAAACCTATACCAGGGTAATTAGGACAGCGCTTAACACAGCAGTCCGCAAAAATATTATTCCCAAAAATCCTACAAAAAATGTCCAAAGATTAAAAACGCCAAAGTCGAAACGTATCTGGTTAAATGCTGATGAACTTAAAGCCATGGCTAAAACTCCATTGGATTTTCCGCAGGGCGATGAAGTCCGAAGAGCCTTTTTCTTTGCTTGCAACACTGGTCTGCGTATCTCGGACTTAAAATCGTTAACCTGGGGAGATATCGAATACTCACCGCTGCAGTTGGTAAAAAGGCAGGAAAAAACAGATGAGCAAGTATGTATACCTCTTAACTCTACAGCCTGGGATATGATAAATGATGGGATGATCCATGATTATCGTTCACCAATTTTTAAGGAATTAAGCCAAGTCTCCCATTGTCATTTTTTAAGACTTAAACAATGGGCCAATGATGCCGGAGTAAAAAAAAATATCGGCTGGCATACTGCCCGTCATACCTTTGCCGTCCAGTCTTTACTGGCCAGAGTCGATATTTTTACCCTGTCAAAACTCCTGGGGCATACCGATGTAAAGACTACGCAGATTTATGCCCAGGTGACTGATCAGCTTAAAAGGGAGGCTGTTGAGGCACTGCCTACAGTGGGATTTAAAGTTTGATGGATTTATAAGAAAAATAATATTTAACTTTATACGTTATTTTTGTGCTAGCATTTCTTCATTTAAGTATTCGGGTGCGAAATCTACACCATTATCCCAGGATAATGTATGATGCCAGAGTTTCACTGTGTTAAATTTTTCCAAGTCCAATAATTCACGAATAATTTCCCTATGGTCTTTTTCCAATTCATTTTTTAAGTTAATAATACCGGTTTGCCCATTATTAAATTCCACATAAACGGTATAATCACCTTGTAATGCAACTTTTATAATACCAAGCATTTTGGCTCCTTTGCTTTATACCAATGGCAGTATTTTATTATATTGCCCAGTCGATTGAAGTAAATTCTAATTATCCAATAATTCCTGCTTGTGCATTGAAGCCCATTCAACTACATTACCATGAATTCGAGATGGTAAATCTTCCTCCAGGATTCCAAGTTCTTTAATGGTTATGGTGGCTGCATATTCCCCATATTCAACATGAAAATGTGGAGGATTATGGTCATTAAAACACATAAAAACCACAATACCTAAAAACCGGCTTAATTCTGGCATTTTCAAATTTTAAACTGATTTATTTTCATTTGTCAATGTTTAGTTTTAAAATTGTTTCCTGCCATACCTGATTCTTCCAGAAAAGAGGCATACCTCAATGCTTTGTTTATAACAAGTGACTGATTTTCCATTTTTAAGCAGGCAGGTATCTGGTAATCCAAGTTCGGGGTGTTCCTGTATCCTTTTTTCTATACGCTCGAAGAATGGTGTTACTTCCGGAGAATTGGAAATAATTTCTTTATTTCCGCGCGTCATGCAAATAAAACAGAACGAAGGAGTTACAATGGGTATTATCAAATCGACGGTAAAGGTTGGTCAAAAGCCATCTGCAGATGAAATAAAGCAGATACGGGCAGAACTTAAAGAAGCGGCGAAGTATTCGATTTTATACACAGATGACAGCCCTGAATCCACACCGGAAGCATTAAAAGAGTTTGCCATGCAGTGGGCAAAAATGAACCGCCAAAAACGACGGTTGGCAGTAACTATTCGTATCGAGCCTGATGTGCTGGATAAATACAAAACATTAGGATACGGCTGTACCGGTATCATGGCTGATGTGCTTAAGGTTGCCGCTGACAATCCTGCTTTACTCCTCAAAACCCGTACTTGATGGTTTAAAATTTAGGATTTTTTTTGAATAAGTTTTTTATCTTTTTTACTGAATTCTTTACTTGTCTTTTTTAGTTCTGATTTTATTTTATTAACATGGACTTCTGGGGGTAAATCCTCCGGCATTGTTCCACCATTTTCCCGAATTGCTTTACGTACTGTTTCTCCAACATTATATGCAGCAGATTCCAGGGCTTGTTGACCTTTGAGGTTTTCTCTTTTGATTTTAGCATTAGTCTGAGTTAACCGGAAAATATTAGCGCCCAATTCTTCAGCGCCCATGTAATCAAGAGGGGTTTCGCCTTCTGGTATATTTTTTATTTGCTTGAGTTTATTAATGGACATGTTATATAAACCCATATAACCTTTATTTGCAAAAATGTCATACCGCACTATGCCGGCTTTTTTGGCAGTTGATGACAGGGATTTTTCTGATTCAGTAATTTCCTTTCTAAGGGGAACCCGTTCTATATCGTCAGATGTGTGTATATAATTTTGAATTGAAGCAGCAAAGGCGGCGAAATATGCCTGTGCTTTTGCAACCGGTTCCTTTTTTATATCGGAATTCATGGATACAAGATAGCAGGCAAAACGGGAAAGTTTAAAATCCTTTTGATTTTTGCCATTTATCAACCGGACTTCTTCACGGAAATGATCCGCCATTATGATTGTTGGAATACTGATACAGACAGACATAGCTTTGTTTATCGGGGTCATTGTTGGGGAATAGTCTTTATATCCCAGCCAATGTATAAATTCAGAGGCATACCAGTATACTTGGCCATTGGAATGAAAGTTGTCCTCAAAAGAAGGGTTGTCTATGTTAAAGTATTGTCCCATATCCGGCATAGTTCCCTCCTGACTGATTTAGAGTAATATAGTTTTTTGAAAATATCTACTCATTTTTTCTTAAATTTCAATATTGTTGCTTTCTATATACCCTGCCATTGTAACCAGAAGTAGTATCAAGGATCCATGTGCCCGAAATAAAAGAAAACTGTGAGGCCAACCTTATTTCCAATAAAAATGGGGTTTTTTCTATAGCAAATATTTCATCTGTTATCCATCGAAGATTTATTGCAAACTTGCCATAACCAATGTCAGAAGGCCATGCTTTTTTATATAATCTATTTACCTTGCCAAAATTTGAGGATCTGAGGAAACTGCTCATTCCGGTACCACTTGTTTCAGCATAATATGTTGCAATACCAATGTCTAGTTCAACGTAAATTTCATCAATAGTGTAATCTTCCAAGGAAAAAATTAATGGACCTGACAAAATTAATAAAAATGTCAATGAAAATTTTAAAAGTAATTTTTTCATAATATTTCACATCCTGTTAATATTTTTTTTACATCAGTTTCATTTAAACCGTTTCATTTAAACGAGCTTTTCGATGCCTTTGTCTACATTTATAAAATACTCTTTGGAAGGATCTCCTTGATTGACCATGAGTATTATTGGCCAAAAAAATATTCCATATAAAAAAGTTGTTAAATCCTGTTTTTTTAAATTGGGAGGTAAGTACCTAATGGGTATTACTAGCCATATTCGTGATTTTTTAATGCCTGTAACCAAATAAAATATAAACAATGATAACCAAATTTCTTTGAAAATGAGCCAGCTTATTATTGCTAAAACAAAAGCAATTACCATAAAGACCTCCTTAAAAAAATTGAGTTAAACAAAAATTCAAATTTATCTCCTATCCATATAAAAATTGAAATTTCGTTAATGATTCGTGAATATGGGCTAAAAATAAATTTGCAACATGGCTATCTGTAAGGTCAAAACCGCATTCTTCGTTTAAAAAACCTATAGAGAATGTGGTATCTATTTTTTTAAAATATAAATCGACCATCAAGTAAGGGCCGCTATCGGTTATGGGCTCAAATGTCTTTGTAATAATGTATTCCGGAATATTATTACCTGAGTTATATAATTCATGTATATAATCCTTTACCGGTGGTGGGGCACCTGTTTTTATACCAACTTCGCCATAAGGAAACCATGACATTGCCCCGCCATTTGGGGAAATTAATCCTCCTACAGTCATTATTGCGGGCTTAAAGGACGAAAAACTAAATTTTTCGTTTGGGTGAAATCTGTATTGTAATATTGCTGTATTGGTTATGGGTAAATTTCTATTTCGCTTAGATCTTGTCTTGTTCACAGAATGCCGAATTTGGACGAAAAAAATAATTATTCCGAAACAAAGCATAAATATAAACCAAAACATGTGTAATCTCCTTACATTTTTTTATGTTAATTAAATTCGTAAAAAGCTATTTTTTAATTATCTTATCTAAATATATGAAAATTCCTTCTGGAATTCAAAGATTTTTAAGTTTTTTTTCAAGAATTTTTTAGAATTTTTGTCAGGAGGCAATACTAAGTATATCCTTTATGGCGTTTTCCAAAAGTAGAGAGCGTTTTCCAAAAGTAGAGAATAATTCAGGACTTCTGCCATAACCGCTATTTAAACCAATAGTGTATGATAAATATGGTCTTTTCCCTGCGGTTATTGATTTCATCTTTAACTGGTTGCTGATTTTCCTTAATAATCCTGTTGGGGTAAGGGTATAAATTTTTCCCTGGATTTTATGGTCAATCCTTATATTTCTGACTTATCAACATCATCTTGGAAGATTGCGAGTAGTTTTTGCTTTAGCTCCTCCTGATCAGGACCAAGTTTTTCAATTAGGTCTTTATCAATTTGACCTAAATGGTCTTTAACCGCTTGCTTACTTTCTCTATATTTTTGCAGTTTTAATAAATTTTTTGCATAATCTAAAACTTCAGCTTGGGTTTCCGGCAATAATTTGTTATATAGATTTATAAAAGCCTGAACATTTGAATTTATTCCTGAATTAAAAATAGGTCCATCTCCCCCATGTAAGAGCCAATCTGTGTTTACCTCAAATTCAAGGCAAATTAATTTAATATTCCGGGGGGTTAATATTTCTTTCTCATTTTCAATTGCTGAGTATGTACTTTGGCTTAATTCCAGTCTTCTCGCAAATTCTCCTTGATTGATACCTAATTCTTTGCGAATCCGTTTAAGTCTTTCACCCATTCCATCCATACCATAAAGGTATCGATAGTACAGAAAAAAGTCAAGAATTTATATTGATTTCCGATTTTTTACTTGACTATTTTATGATAATCGATAATATTATTATTGATTATCAAACAAAAGGAGTTTTAATATGACTGAAGATGCAGTTGAGATCTTCAAGAAACTGGATCCAGAAA
Organism: Treponema sp.; assembly: GCA_009780855.1. Lineage (GTDB taxonomy): Bacteria > Spirochaetota > Spirochaetia > Treponematales > Breznakiellaceae > WQZG01. The sequence continues at coordinate 41,235 of WQZG01000008.1, read as the reverse complement.
ACCAAGCCAGTTTAATGTCTCATATAAAAATAGCATATATTGCACAAGAAAATACTAAAAAACGTTTTGGATTATTAGCTCAATCATCAAATTCCATAAACTCAAAACGCTCACATAAAGTTTCAAGAGGTTAACAGCCAATGAACGATTTTATAGACCATTATGCCAATACCATAGCTCTGCGTTCTGCTTTAAAAGTGAGAGTAATATTATTGGCAGCCGTGTTTCCCATCAATTCAAGCAATTCAGGAGCGGCGTAACGTGCACGTTCAATCAGTACATCCAGTGATCCAGATTCCAGGATTAAGCCTGGTATATCCTCACTCGTACAAAACCAAACCTGAGCTTCTTCATCCCATTTTAGGATTACATTGTATTCCTTCATATTTTATAAATTTGTCAATTTTTGAAAAAAATCAAGAGCAAAAGGAGGTTAAAAACCAATGCAAAACGATTTTATTGACCTAGTCCGGCAGATGCGGGCCGCACAAAACAAGTATTTTTTACATCGGGAAAGTTCGGATTTGCGAACAGCTAAAGCTTGGGAAGCCCGTGTGGATGAAGCCATTGTAAATTTTGACAGATCCCAGGATAAAACGGCTCAACCTGAACTGGAGATTTATTAGGTATGGATAAATGGAACGGCTTGGAAAGAGGTCAGGCGATACTTCCCCTCCTTGTGCCTGTGACAGTTCATTACCGTCCCGTTCCAGATTGCTTTTTGATGGGCAGTGTGCCGGCAACTCAAGGTTTTAATATGCCGCACTTAAATCTTTGGTACTGCCCTATGCGGTCCTTACCGGCCGGGATGGACCGGAATTTAAAAATATGGGGGTTAGCCAGGAGCTTTTGAATCTTTGGCAGCGGTTCCTGCCGGCGCCGCTGTCAGGGTAGTAGTGAGCCCCTGGCTTCTTTTTCTATGTATGGAGGTTTTATGAAGTCGAATTTTAAACCAATGAATGCAGAGGAAGCGGCTGCATACCTGGGGCTTTCCAAGAAGGCGCTGTATAACATGGTTTCCGCAAAAAAAATTTCCTGTTATCGGCCTAATGGCAAGCTTTTGTATTTTAGCCGGGAAGATTGCGATACATATGCATTCCGCAATCGGTCATCTGCGGATTTCGAATTGCACGCAAAAGCTGAGGATTTATTAAACTCTGGTTCGGCTGCAGCACAAAATAAATGATTGACAGGAGGAAACATGAATTTTTTAAACAAAAACGAAAAATATCTTCTTGCCTTGTTTTTTAAACGATTGACTTTTGATGATGCCTACCGCGCATCCGATGCGGATACCCATGAAAACCAGAAGGCAATGGCTTACAGGATTTTGGACGTTGTTGAAAAAGTCCAAAAGGAATTGGCCTACCAGGGCTATGCTCCCCGTTAGGGCGTGGAGGTTATATGACTGTAGTAAAAGAAACAGAAAAAGCCAGGCTGCTGGAAAAAGATGGGATACGGTTCTGGGTACAAAAGCGCTGGCATAAGAACGGCAGGCTTACTCCGGCCGGGGTTAAGGCATTTGCCATTGCAGCCAGGGAACAACGGCTTCATCCTGGATTTGACGCTTCGAAGATTTTTGAGGTTATGGTTCGGACCGAGAAGGCGGTTCTTTTGCGGTGCGAAGTTGATACTCCCAAGGGTATCAGTGTATCAGATTTCTGGGTCCCGCTCAGTATGACTGGTAATTTTCAGTTCATAAAACAAAAACTCGAAGAGGTGGAAGCCAGGTATCCCTTTGTCGGATCCCGGGTGCGTTGGGCTGGATAATATGATTTCCATAAAAGAAAAACCTATCATTTTTTCAAGTCCAATGGTAAAGGCAATTCTGGAAGGCCGTAAAACACAAACAAGACGGGTTATCAAACCACAGCCAAACGAAGATGGTATAAATTACACAACCATTGAAGGTTTTCAGACTGCTTCGCCAATACCGCCATATTATAATTATGAAAAAATATGGATTGAGACTGATGAAGGTGAATCTGTTCAACTTAAACCAAAATATGAAAAAGGAGATGTTCTTTGGGTTCGGGAAACCTGGCGTCTGGTTGATTTTACTTTCATAGATGGCAAATGGAGTGCTTCGGTTGAATTTAAAGATTTTACTTGCGGAAACAGAGTTTTTTGGGAACATATGGAAGATGAAATTACTGGCTGGCGGTCACCTCTTTTTTTAAGCCGTAAAAATGCCAGGTTATTTCTGAAAGTCGAATCTGTTCACATTGAACGATTGCAGGAAATTACCAATCAGGATATTCAGGCCGAAGGCGCAGCAGAATTTGGGTGTACTTCTTACCGTGTTAATTTTGAAAGGTTAAGGAATCGTATCAATGTAAAATCCGGTTTTCTTTGGGAAAATAATCCCTGGGTATATGTGATAAAATTTAGCAGGTTAGGAGATTACCATGACTGAACCGAAGCGCGTTGTTATCAGCTTTTCTGTTGATGATTTCGAGTATCAGGAAATTACATTGTACGCAAGAGCCAAGGGACATGGCGGACAAACTCCGGCGTCAACTTTTGCGCATTACGCAACATTTCAAATGATGAAAAAATATCCGCTCACCAAAGCAGATATAGCCAAATATACTAAAAAACAGACTGAAAATAACAATGTAAAAACTGTACAACCTAAGCGTTTAAAATCAAAAATTAATAAATAATATAAAAAATTAAAATAAGCCCGTAGGCTGTACAGCCTTAGCAAATAGAAAGGGATTTTGGGAGGGGTAATGATTAAAAATAGGATTAATAATGCAAAATATAAATAATGATTCCCAAAAACTGCATGAACAATATATTCTCGACGAATATCAAAAAATAATGAACGAAAAGATAAGTCCCAAAAAGAAACATTATATGAGCCGTCTGGAAATGGAAAAAAAATTTTTATCAGCCTTAATGGCGGATCTTGGATCATCTGACTGGGCAGATACGAAAATTAAATATGATCATGTTTCCTGGCGGGTTTTTAAGGATCGCCGGCATCAAATACTTTGGCGTGCTTTAATGGAAATCGATATTCCGAATTTTGAAGGCAGGCTGGATATTTTATTAAAAGAACAGCAGGATGCCGGTAAGGAGATAAATTTGGAGGAATGTGAAGATAAAGCAAAACCGAATAATTGGTTTATGAGGGAACTCAAAAATGCTGGTGTGCTTAAGCTAGCCGGCGGGGAAAAATTTGTACAGGAAGTCCTGGATATCTACTCGGTTTCATTCCAGGTAGATAATTTTGCAAAAATTTTATTTAAATCTGTACACCCAAACAAATTATAAAGAGGGGATAATTTGAGTGATGTTTCTGCGGTAAAGGCTGACAATTACTATATAAAAAAAGGTCAAAAAGTAAAGCGATCCGAACTGCGTGTTGACACTGAAGCAGGCAGGCTGGCAGGCTTTATTATAGACCAGATCCCCAAAACATTTGATATTTATGATGGTTATGATCTGGCGGAAGTTCACCAGGCCCAGGCAATTGTAGATACATGCGGACGTTATTTCCGTTACTGCCCGGAAATTGGCTGGATGGTTTATCATTCGGAAGATGGATGCTGGAAGGAACCTTACGCGGAGTCAGCGCTGCAGGCCGTTATTACACATTTTGGGGAGTTGCGGTATGAGAAAGCAATGAATAACCAGAATGAAGAACTCCGGTTTGCGTTTAGGTGTTTATCTTCTTACGGCGTAAATGCAGTAAAAAATATTTTAAAATTACATGAAAGCATAATTATTTCACAGAAGATGTTTGACTCCGATCCCTACCTGCTTAATTGCAAAGGGGACGTATACGATTTACGCAAAGGTACCTGCAGGCCGGCAGTACCTGAGGATTATCTTTCCAAATCGATGTATTGCAAAGCCAAGGCGGAAAAGATTGATAAAGAATCGGGAATGCCTGCAACTCCGAAAAACTTTAGAAGTTTCCTTGATAAAGTAACGAGTAAAGACGGGGTTGAAAGGGGAGATTTGGCCTTTTATATACTGTTTTGGTTTGGCTATTGTCTTTCCGGAGACAGCGGGGCATCATTCTTTTTAAATTTCCATGGCCAGGGAAAGAACGGTAAATCTGTACTTTTGAAATTAATGTTGTCTCTATTTGGGGATTATGGCGCCCCGATTCCGGAAGATGTAATAATAGAAAACCGTTTCGGCAGCCAATTTGACCTTGCTGAACTGCCGGGTATTCGGCTAGGTATACTTTCTGATGCGCCCGAAGGCCGCCTTAACATGAAACTTTTAAAACCTATTACATCCGGGGATACAATAAGCGCCAAACGTAAATTCCAGAAGGGTTTTGCGTTTAAGTCTATGGTAAAAGTCAATATCGGCAGTAATCCGCGGTTGACATTGAAAGAAACCGGTATGGCGATACAACGCCGGCTTAGAATGGTGCCGTTCGATTACATTATAAAAGAACACGAAGAAATCCCGAATTTTGAGAAAACACTCCTGTAAGAGGCCCCAGGGATTATTTCGTTATTAATTTTTTTCGCAAAAGAGTATTTTAAAGCCGGAGGCGGTCCGCGGGCTTTTCCGAGTTGTAAAGTTGTTGATGATGCAAGCCGTGAATTCCTGGAAAGCGAGGACCTGGTTGGCCGGTATGTAAAAGAACGTGTTGAAAAAGCGCCTGGTAAAGATGTAAGCGCTACGGATTTATATAAAAACTTTAGGCAGTGGGAGGAAGGCGAAGGTATTTCCAAAAAAATTGGTAAGAATAAATTCGGCGATTTAGTATCTGTGCATTTACCAAATAAAAAACGTATGGAAAAGGGAATATATTATAATGACATTGCCATACGGATTTGGGATGACAGCGGCGGTTAAAAATTAATTAAATACGTAAATTATTTTTTCTCAAAAAACCTGCCATGTAATAGCTATGTCCTCAGTACTACAGGATGGTATTTTCAATAGAAAAAATTAATTATTTTCGTGATTTTTTCAAAAATAAATCATTATTTGAATCAATTTAATTTAAAGTACTACATTTTTACAGGAGTACTACAGGAGTACTACAGCCAATAATTCTTTATATTATAAGGAATTATTTTAATTCCTGTAGTACTGTAGTACTTTGTGCTATTAATTAACTATGTATAAAAAAGAATAAAAAAATATTTATATAAATTTAATAATTACACAAAGTACTACAGTACTACAGCCGAAGGATATAATAGCATTAATAGGAATTACAGAGTAAATAAAAGTAATAAAATGAAAATGAAGTTATTTTAAAAGTACTTCAGGGTTATTCAGTCATAATTAATTATCATTTGACATTTATAAATAATGGTAATAATAATTTATTACTGGAAAAAAATTACAAAGGAAAACAAACAAAGAAAGATTTCCTTAAGGAGGTTTTATGTCGTTAAGCAAAGGTCAAACTAATAACAGGAATGGCCGGCCGCGCAAGAATAATTCGTTAACCGAATACCTTGCCAAATTTGGGGCAAGGAAAATCGAAGATGAACAAAGCCCATTTAACGGCAAGACAAACCGTGATGCTCTTGCCGAAGTCCTTTGGCAACTTGCGTTAAAAAGTAAAGATTTGGTCGCGATTAAATATATTTTTGACCGTATCGATGGTAAACCAATTGAAACTCTGCGGGCTGAAATTGACCGCGGTGATGTGTCTGTAATTAAAACAGTGCAAAAAGAATTGTTTGACACTATGGAGTTAGAAGAAATTAATGAAGGAACTGTGGAAACCCCAGCCGCGGCAAGCGCAAGCGCTGTCGAATAACGCTTTTGAATTACTCTTTGGCGGCGCAGCCGGCGGGGGTAAAAGTGATTTTCTGCTTGCAGATTTCGTTTCCCATGTAAATGATTGGCGCCAAGCCTGGCGGGGCGTATTATTTCGCAAAACATATCCCGAACTAGAGACTATTATCGCTAGAGCCAAGGAACTATATCTTCCGCTTCGTGCTACATGGAATCAGGCAAACCGTACTTTTACATTTCCGCCAGGGTCGCAGTTACAAATGCGATTTCTTGAATCTGACGATGATGTAACACGTTACCAGGGACAGGAATATACCTGGGTTGGATTTGACGAACTGGGAAATTATCCTACTGATTATCCATGGAAATATATGATGAGCCGTTTAAGGAGCGCTGTTGGCGCTCCTTGTTATATCCGAGGGACTGCAAATCCTGGCGGGCGCGGACATGGATGGATTAAAGAACGGTTTATTGACGGTAAAGAACCAGGGAAAGTATACCGGATTGGAAATACTGGAATAACACGTTGCTTTATTCCTTCGCTCCTGCAAGATAATCAAATATTAATGCAGCAGGATCCAATGTATCAAAAACGGCTTGAATTAATGCCTGTATATCTTCGTAAAGCCTTACTTGAAGGTGACTGGAATATATTCCAGGGGCAGGTATTTGAAGAATTTAATACAGCAAAGCATGTAGTTAAACCTTTTGCTTTGCCTGCCGGAATGTGGAAACGGTTTTATTAACTGGATTGGGGGTATAGCAAGCCGTTCAGCTTGGGTAAATGGGCCGTTGATGCTGAAGGAAGATTGATACGATATGGCGAATGGTATGGTTACAGCAAGGAAAACAGAAATACTGGATTAAAACTTGGGGCAGAAGAAGTGGCAGAGAAAGCCTGGGCAGATGCGGTAACAGAAGGCGTAACCGAATGTGTGGCTGATCCCGCTATATGGGGCAAGACTGACAGCGGTCCTACAGTAGCCGAGAAGTTCCAAAAAGCAGGGTTTAAGATGATTCCTGGTAATAATGATAGGGTAAACGGTCTTGTAATGTTCCATCAAATGCTTATAAGCATGGGGGAAGACAGCCGGCCTATGCTTATGGTTTTTAACGTTTGTACCAATTTTATCAGGATTATTCCGACTCTTACCCCTGATCCTCATAGGCCGGAAGATATTGACTCAAAACTCGAAGACCATATTTATGATGAAACTCGATATGCGGTTATGTGCGATTTTGTACATAAGCCTGTTAATGCACTGCGCCGGCAGAATGCTTCCTGGAACTTCGGGAAGCAAAGGCAGGGGAATTCGTGGAACCCTTTAGCATGAAGGAGAATACGCCTACTGTCCGGTTTGAAAGCGGTCTCGTGCTCATCAGGCAATGCCCGCATTGCGGCAGGTTTATTAAAATTGATGACCAAATATGGGAAAATGATGTAACCGGATTAAAAGACGCGCCAAACGCTACATGTAAAAAATGCGGACGGGTCAAAGCTTATGATTTAGGATATTTTTAAGATGGATCCTATGGATGTATTTAATATGGTTGTCTTATGTCCTAAGTGTAATAAATTTATTCCAATAGACCTTATACGAATTTCAATACCGAAATCAATTAAAAATAAATTGAAAGAACAACAGATACCATTTGGTAATGAATTTTGTTTTAAAGGTGAAAGTCAGTGTAAATGTGGAAAAAAAATTAAAGCAACCTTTGTTTATGAATAATTGAAATTAACCGCTTTACATTTTTTATTAACTGCATTATATTAAAAACTAATAAGTCCGGCAGAAATTACTTATTATCTCAAATGATTTAATAAAGGGATTTCTGTGCCAGGGCAAAACGAAAAAGACTTTGTAGAAGATCTTAAGAACCAATTCGAATATCTCAGACAGGAACGGAAGAAGCGCGAGGGCGACTGGAAAGAAGTCCAGAAGTATGTTGCTTCTTCCGTTTTTAATTGGGATAATCCATTGGAAAAAATCCCTATACGTCCACAGCGGTATACATCCCGCCCAACGCATTATCTTAAAACACTGGTATCTGGCATAACCGGATATTCGATATCCCCGAACATTGTCTGGCATAAGTTGAGCCTGGAAGACATTGATATGCTTGATAGGTACGGTGTTAAAGACTGGCTTGAGCAGGTTGAACGGATATTGTACGCGGAATTCAGACGGTCAAACTTATATCAGCAAACATCAAAATTTGTAGAATACTCAGCAACATATGGTCATGCATTAATGCTGATTGATGAGCAACTCCAAGAAAATAGGCTTAGATTTACCACGCATAAGATATCAGAAGTATATATCGAAACAGATGAATACGAAGAAGTCGGTACTGTTTTTAGGCATTTTTCCATGACATTGAAAAATATGGCAGCTTTTTTTGGGGAAGAAAATTTATCCGTAAAACGTAAGGAAGAACTTAAGGATAAGAAAAAATGGCATAATGAATTTACGATATTGCATGCAGTATACCGCAGGGAGACTTTTGATAAAGAATCACCCGGTAATAAAAATATGCCTTACGCATCGATTTATATTGATGAATCAGAAGATTCCATTCTCCTGGAATCAGGATATCAGGAATTTCCGTATGCTGTCCTGGTTTGGGAAAATATTTCCGGGACCGCGTATGGGGAAAGTCCTGCTATATATGCTCTGGATGATATAAAGCTGCTTAATAAAATCGACGAAGCCAGAATTAAAATTGCTCAAATGGCCGCCGAACCGCCGATGAATGTTCCCGATACATTGCGCGGTGAGGAGAATGTTGTTCCGCGCGGATATAATTATTATACAAAACCTGATGAAATAATGACGCCTATCCAGACCGGTACTAATTTCCCGATTACACTTGAAATAAACAATAGTATTGAAAACCGGGTACGGGATTGGTTTAACGTGGATTTTTTCCTGATGCTCCAGCATGAAAACCAGAATAAACAAATGACTGCTACCGAAGTAGTTGAGCTGCAAGGCGAAAAAGCGGCAATTCTTTCTGACCTGGTTGTTAAATTAAATTCTGCTCTTACCAAAATAATCCAGCGAAGTTTTACGATACTTTACCGGCAGGGTAAGATCCCGCAACCGCCTGTAATTCTTATGGGATCAGGCGCCCAAATGAAAGTGGATTTTACCGGTCCATTGGCCCAGGCGCAGAAGAAATATCATGAAACAAACGGTATTGCCCAGGCTATTAACTTGGTTGGGGCAGTGGGGAATTTAACCGCGGAAGCCCTGGATGTGGTTGATTTTGACCAGCTTATTAAACGCGGTATGGAGGGCGCCGGAGTAAGCCAATTTATCATACGGGAAGATGATGATATAGCAAAAATACGCCAGGCAAGGGCGGAACAACAAGCCCAGGCGCAGCAGCAAGCGGCTGCCATGGAACAGCAAAAAAATATTATGGGTAATATGAATAAACTCAATGAGCCGGTTAAGCAAGGTTCTCCCCTTGAAGAATTAAATAAACAAATGGCGGGGTAATATTATGATAGAAAAGAATTCTGCCTTGCCGTTTTGGAAAGATAAAAGATTGACTCCAGAGGAGCAGAATAAAAAGTTAATAGAAATTTGCCGGCAGGTATTTAATACTCCGGATGGGAAAATAGTTCTTGTTATGCTTCTTACAGATCTGTTCTTTTTTGATTCGGCAAATAATAAAAAAGAACAGGCTTTAAATAACTATGCAAAATTTTTAATCCGGGAAAGATTGGGGATAAATGATACCAAATCTATTACAGATTTTATTATTGGAACCAGCCCGAACCGGGAAGGAAGATAAATATGGCTGAACCTGTTACAGGGAACGCTCAAGTAAATGGTTTGACGGATGCAGGAGATCAGCAGCCTGGTAACGTTAATTCATTAAAAAATGCATTTGCTGGCGCCGGAGGCGTACAACCTGATTCTAAACCCGGGACTCAACAGAACCCTGGGGATACGGGAAAAGGGGACGATAAATCCAGCGGTTCGAATATTACTCTTGGTCCGTGGGCACAGCAGCTGCCGCCGGAGATACGAGATAATCCTGAACTTGCTGGCCGGCTTGCGAAATTCACGAAAGTACCGGATTTGGCAATGGCTTATCTTGATATGGAAGGGAAGCTGGCCGCGGGCACTGTACCGGATAAGGATGCAGGTCCGGAAGAGGTTGCAGCATTCTGGGAGAAAGCAGGCAAACCTAAAACTTTAGAAGGTTATAAATTTTCAAAAGACAAGGAAAATCGAGGGGAAGAATTTGCGCAGGTATGCCTGGAGGCGAATCTTACTGTGGCTCAAGCTGATGCCATGTTCAAAAGCCTTGGGGATCTGGGAAATAAAAGCGCCCAGAAAGCGAAGGAAGCCTGGGAACAGCAATTCAAAGAAACTGAAACTGCTCTTGAAAAAGAATACGGTTCCAGGTTCCCCGAGAAGATGGAACTCCTTAAGCGTGGATTGACTGCTGCCGGTCCCAATGTAAGCAGTTTGTTGGCTCAGACCGGGCTGAGCAGTAACCCGGAAATTATCAAAGCCTTTATTACTTATGGTGAATTGACTTCCGAGAGCGGAGCTGCCAGGGGTAGTGGGGCTGGTACTCCTTTAAAATCTATTTTTGATGGGGGAACTTTTGAATATACAAATTAGGATGGATAAATGCCTGAACTTAATATGACTGATCAAATGACTGCTCTTGAGCTGGTTAAAAGGGCCAACGCTCCTGAGCCGTTTCATATTATTGAATTACTGCGGCTTACAAATGAGATGCTCGTAGATGTACCCGCGTATGAAGCGAATGATTATACAATTAATGTTACTTTGCAAAGAAACATTAAGGCTGTCGGTGAACACCGGATTTATAACCGCGGTGTCGGTAATGTTGCGACTCAGACTAAAGTTGTAAGGGATCGCATAGCTGTATTGTCCGCATACTCAGAAGTTGATGCGACAATGCTTGGTCATTCGGGTAATATAACTGCCGCTCGTTCCTCTGAGGCTGTAGCCATTGTTAAAGGGATGGGGTTAACACAGGCGGAATGTAGTATTTATGGTGACGAAACACTGGATTCAGAATTCGCGGGCCTTATGTCACGGCGGAATAGTTTGGATGATCCAAATGTTATTAATGCCGGCGGCAAAAATACCGGAAATAAAAACACTCTCACATCAATTTACATGGTTGCTGTTGGGCCTGATTTATACCATATGATTTATCCAAAAGGATCTAATTCAGTTGGGGTTTCCAGGGCTGATCGGGGCCTTATTGACATTGTGGATCCGCAGGACGCAACCAAAAAATACCCAGCTTATCGGGAATTTTTTGAAGCGCAGTACGGGATTGCCGTCAGGGCGCCGGATGCGGTTAAACGGATTTGTAATATCCCACCAGATATCAAAGGTGAGGATCTTGTGGATCTGATAATCGAAACCAGGTACCGGATGCCGCAGGGAGCTACGACATATGCCATGTATTCGAACATTGAAATGCTTATCAAACTTGATAAAGCAGCAAGGGATAAAGGTAATGTGGTGTATACAGCCGCCGATCCCTGGGGCAAGCCAATTACTATGGTACGGGACCTGCGCTGCCGGCGTATGGATGTCATCCTCAGCACCGAAGAAGAAGTGGCGTAAGGAGGTTCTAAATGCCCAGTTTTATTTATGACGCGTTTAATGATTTTGGTGTTACATCCGCAGAAGGAGAATTCCCGAATACTATCAATCTTGGTGAAGCCAGCATTGAACGGATGACTGTTGATTTGAAACTTCCCTCCGGTCCATTGGCAAGCGGAACTGTTATTTTATCAATTAAAGGCTCTGATGCAGCTAACGGTTCCTATACCACAATTGTCACAGGGGAAGAATTGACATCGGCTGATATCCAAAAAGGATATGGATTGCCTGTTCCGGCCAGCAAATATCAATATTTGAAAGCCGAAATAGAAGGCAAGTTCGGCGGGAAGCTCCAGGCAATTATTAATACTTATATTGGTAAGTAGGAGGTACTGAGTGGCAGAATCCAATCAATTGCCTTTGGGAAATCCGAATCAAAGCCCTCCAGAGAATGTAAATCGAACACCTCCTGAGAGCCAAAGCAAGGCGAAGCAGGCTTTACCTAAAGACACAAAGACTTATGCTTACTCATGTTTAGAAAAATGTGTTTATAAGGGCAGGTTCCGCAGGGAAGGGGATTTGATTTTCCTCGATAAACCAGGGGAAAAGATCCCTCATTTTAAAGAAGTAAAAATATGATTTATTTGCCTTCCGGGTTTCCGGAAGGCAGTTTCAAAAGAGGTTTGCCGTGAATATGGATATGGGGATTGTAAAAAGGGCTTTATATGATGTTGGCCAGAATCCACTGGTTGATGATGATATAAAAGCAGAAAATTCAATTTATTTGCTTTGCAAGGAGTTTTATCTATCCGTATTCCTGGAAGCCCTATCTGAAGTAGAATGGACCGGAGGCAGAAAACGCGAAAAGCTGGTCCGAACCGGCCGGCCGGTCATGACCAATAATAAATTCCGTTACGTATATGATATACCGTTTGACTGCGCAAAACCCATTGAATTGCAAAATAATGAATACTTTTTAATAGAGGATCGGCTTCTTTTTACCAATGTTGTTGATGCCGAATTATTGTATGTATCGAACGGCAAGGTGCTAAGGCAAATATCGTATGTCTCGGCCGGCCGGCCGGGGGATTTACATGATATGGAATATCTTACGGCAGGTGCTCCAGGGACACAAAACGGCGTAATAATTTGGTCCGGCAGACCGGCTGATATTAAAAGTCCACCTGATTGGGATGGTATTACACCTATCGAAATACCGGATGATCCTGTATCGAACGATGATTATCCGGATTATATAGCCTTGGAATATGAACCTAAATTTTATGAGTATGTAGAAAAAAATTTGGCTGCAAAGTTTTCGATGAAATTAAGTTCCCAGCCTGCCTTACATGTACAGCTTTTACAAGAAGCTCTGTTGATAAAACAGGAAGCGATTAAAGCCAGCAAGAGCAGCAAAGCTGCAAAAATACAGGAAGTTCCTCTTTGGACAGAAGGGATGGGTAGATAATGCTTATTACCAATTTTTCTGCCGGGGAATTATCAGAAGATTTGTTTGGAAGAATCGATCTTCAACAGTATTTTCAGGGCGCAGCTCATATTGAAAATTTTGACCTTATTCCATCCGGAGGAATTGAAAAACGCCGAGGAACAAAAAGGATTTTATCAGATTTGCAAAACGGAAGGATTATTCCTTTTATTATCAGTAGGGAAGAAGCATATATTCTTTATTTTACCAACGAAAAAATTACAGTTTATCGTGTTGGGAAATGGGATGCCCCTGTTGAAGTGTTTGTCAATGATAATATATCGACTGAAGCAAAACCAGAATTCCTTTATACAGATGCGGAAATACCGTTTGTTCAACATGCACAAAATTTTAATAGAATAATATTTGTGCATGAAAACCACCCTCCATTTGAAATAACTCGCAATAGTGAAGATGACCTGGGTATATCAGTATTTAATATAAATCTAAATGTGGACGTTAACGTATCGGAAGCCATAAAAGAACCTACAACCTTTGAAATGGATAAAACTTATATTGATAATGGATATTTGATATCTCCATTTAATTATCCCAGGGCAGTTACTTTTATGAACTCAAGATTAATTTTTGCAGGTACATTTTCAAGTCCACAAAAATTATTTATAAGCCGTGTAAGTGATATTAATAATTTTTCAACATACAAAAGATATCTTACCGAACAACGTGAGTATTTAATCATTGAAGGGTCAATCTCTGAAAACTCGAATCAAATTGAAGTAATAGGATCTGGAGAACAACTTTTTACATTACAAGCTGACATTTCTAAATTTTTTATTGATGCATTTTTCCCTAAAGATGCAGTGATTTTGTCAATAACCGGAACTATAATTACTATGTCCAGGCAAAGTACCATCGAGACTTCTCTAACTGAAGGCCCTGGGAGTGAGTTGGAATTACTTAATAATTGGAAAACATCTGCAGATAATGCAGAAGACAATCCTGCAGTATATATAGATATAGCAAAAGCTGTATATCGAACAAAAAATGAACATGGCGGATTGATTGTTTTTCGTCAAAGTTTTTATTCATTATATATTAGTGTTACAAAAGTAAAAGTAATAGTAAGAAACAATGCTAATGAAAAAGGGGGAATTGATGCTACTAGAGAATTTATTTTAAATATAAGTCATAGGGATACGAATTTTAGTATGTCTAAAGCAATTGAAAGCTGGCTTAAAGAAATTCGTATATTAAATAATGCCTTTTTCTATGCTTGGCAAAATAATTTTAATAGTATTAATTTCGATAATGCTATTAATAAAATAAAACAGAACCTAACCGATTTCTGGTATTACAATCTAATTACTCGTAAACGGGAGTACTGGGGTTCTCCTAATAATATTTATGCAGATATTTTAAGAGAAACAAGTGCTGATAAAACAGTATTCATACCGTTTTATACCAGAAAGGTACTGGAAGAACGGTATCCAACCGCCGATGATGGATTTACATTTGAACTTGCTTCAGACCGGAATGATAAAATCAGATGGCTGGTTCAGAATAAACATTTGATTGCAGGCACAGAGAGTGCGGAATATATTATTCCATCTAATATCACAGCGATAAGCATAAGTGCTTTTCTGAATTCTTTTTATGGCAGTTCATATCTCCAAGCAACCAGTGCTGGCGATGCTGTTTTGTTTTTTCGGGATGGAAATAAAGGACTGGTGGAATATTATATTCCAGAGGCAGATAACTACTTCCGGACAAATGATTTACTCTTATTCGCCAGACAAATGCTGCAGGAATCAGAAGTTGTTGATTATGATATTGTTACTTCTCCAAATACAAAAATAATAATAACCAGGGAAGATGGTAAACTGGTAATTTTATTTTATGACCGTTCCTTCGGTGTATTTGCCTGGAGCCGTTATTCCGGTACAGGGAAAGTAAGAAGCCTGGCGGTTGTACCAGGAGAGAATGGCTATGACGATATTTATCTGCTGGTTGAGTATGGGAATACTAATAAAAGATATTATCTGGAATTACTTGACTATGAAAGTAAGGTATTTCTTGATAATTATACTGAAGTAACACAGGAAAATTTTGAATCAGTCAGGGATAATTACAAAAATATAAAACCAACTCCTGTATTATGTTGTTTATATAATAATACAAAGAGTGAAAATATTTATGAGTCTTTGGATATTAAGAAAAATCCTTTTAAAGATCCCTTCTGGAATCCAGGTGCCAAATATTATATAGGATACCCATATAATAGCAGTATTCGTACATTACCCATCCTGTCAAATGCAGAAATGGCCAAGCAGCGTATTGCTTCTGTTTCATTTCGGTTTTTAAAGAGTTATTTACCACAGGTATCTTCTATAGCCAATGGCCAAAAAATTAAAACTGATACCATTACCAATCCAAAAGAACCGTTCACTGGAGTTCATAAAATTTCATTTCCAAGTTCCTGGAATGAGGATGTGCAGATTGAATTGACAAATGATGAACCCGAGCCTGTTAAAATCCTTGCCATTAATGCGGAGGTGCAGTGATGTGGTGGTTGTTGGGAGCCGGTATTGGCGTAGCATCTACATTTTTGCAATCAGAAAAGGATAAGGAAAGAATCAGGCAGCAACAGGATATGGCTCGTCAGAGTTATGAATATGAACGTGAATACAATTCCAATATGTTTAGTTTGCAGAGGAAACAGAGTCTAGATAACCTGGCATTACAGGACAGCCGCCTGGCACAGGCTCTTGGTATGGATGTTACCGGCATGAATCTGAATCTTGAAAATCAGGCTATGCAAAAGCAGGCTGCACAGGTATCCCTTGCTGACAGCAAGGGAATGGCATTAGCAGAACAGGGAGCAAGCGGTGTAAAAGGCAGTGATACCTTGCAGAAGAGGATCGATTTTGCCGACAGCCAGCTTGCCAGACAGTTTGACCTGCAGAACCGGGGTACAACGTTGGCATTGCAAAACATGACAACACAATATTCGAATCAGTCAAATGACATAGCCCGGGAAAGGCAGTCCTGGGGACCTGGCGGTTACAGGTCAGAAGCGAAGGCGTTAAGCGATACTTATGCGCAAAATATGCATGGACTCCAGATGAAGGGATATGAGCAGGCAATAAAGAACGCACAGCCTGGAGTTTTTGATTATATTACCGGAGCCATGAACGGGGCTTCCAGCGGGTTGAGCCTTGAAAATACCGCCTTGGATTTTTTTAAAAATTATAAAATTAACCGGGATTCCTGGAATACCATATTTACAAGCAGGGATAAATAAAAATGGGTAATTCATCACTGCTTGATGCTTTTAATTCCGCGGCAGGTTTTACCCAGCAGGCTTTGAGTTATACCGCACAAAGGAGAAAAGATGAAGAAGATGAACTTAACCGTTATAATCTTTTAAAATTACAGGAAGAGGGTAATCGTCTTATAAATAATATAGAAAATGGTTTGATCAGCAATGATGATGATAATTATCTTCCTGAGTATGAAAAACTGGTCAATAAACTTTACCAGGACGCTTTGAGTACCGTTAAGACTCCGTATGGAAAAAGATCTCTTGATTATATGTTTGCGGCCAATGACGCCAGAATGCGGCCGGCCCTGGAAAACGCTACTCGTATAATTCAGAATAAAAACCGGTTTACCATGGAAAATGCCAGTAATCAAATGATATTGGCAGGAGATGGAAAAGCCGAAGATAAACTGACAAATACCCAGATGAGCCGGGATAAATTATTCATCGATGGAAATCATTTATATTCATGGGAAAAATACTATACCGATTCTGTAAATGCTAGATCCGGCAGCTTTTTTGGAGATTTCCAAAAGGAAGTAAGGGACGCAATTATTAATAAAGGTATGACTCCCGGGGAAGCAATGGAGGAGTTATTTGGGAAATTCAGGGAGCGCCTTGATAATTCATCACTGGATTTATGGGATGCAAAAGGCGGCTGGGAAAACTTAAGACCTGGGGAGTTACCAACAGAAGGTTTCCAGAAACGGCAGCATGATACAACGATTATGGATGACCGGATTATGGAATCCGCAAGAGCATATGCGGATGAAGTCTGGGCAAATTATGAGAATATTTATGTTGATAAACATGCGGATGTAATAGGTAAAATACTGCAGCCATTAATTCTGGAAATGGGTATTATGCCTGGCAGTATAACCAATGAAATTATTGATAATTATATAAAAGAAAATTTAGGGAGTGATGCGGTTACTGATGATGTTGCCGCACTAAATGAAAGAATAAAAGAAAAGTCCCAGCAAAACGCATCAAAAATATGGGACGGGTATGTAAAAGAAGCCTGGAAACAGGCTGATGCTCAAATATCAAATACATACGGGAATGTTCTTACTGCGGTAACTGCAATGGCTCCTAATTCATTGGAATTGGTTGCCCAGGGATTAGCCGAAGTTTCATCCTTTAAAAATCCATTAATTAACCCAGATGACCGGAATAAATATAATAAATGGTATAACGATTTATTAGCATTTATTTTAAAAAGTGACAAAAATGGCTCTTCAGGTATGGCTGATGTCATTAATTCGGCAGCCGTATCCGGAAAACTTAAAGAATTATTAACAGAAGTTGTAAGCGGCCGCAATACAATATTCGGTAGTTTACAGGATTTTAATCAGGGATTTCGTACCACTTTATTTGAATGGGCCAGAGCAGAAGGCAGATATGGAAAAGATCAGGTTGCTTTTGAAGCTGAATTTGCAGGGGTTCTTCAACAATACTGGGATTTTGCAAAAGATATAGTCGGACAGACTCCAGAAGCCATGACTGCTTTGGATATGGCAAAGAGATATTTTGATAATTTAAAAGATAATAATACAGGCAATGATTTATGGATGGGGAAAAAATATCAGGGAGTTACCGATCATGCCCGAGGAGCGGTATTGTCTGGTTTATGGGATTCAATAACTTCTTATGATTGGCGTGATCCCAAACGCCAGGGGCTTAATTTTCTGCAAAACGTAACAGATATGCTGGGAGTTATTAATGGTGAGACCGTTCAAGCTCTTGTAAAGCCAACCAATAAACAGGGCGATGAAATTTTAATTGATTTAGTTCAGGCCCTTGAAAACCCAAATATAATGCATACAGATTATGAAGGCAGACTCATTACCCTGCCTGGTCCAATCGGGAATACCGGACTTGTTGGACAAAAAGTTTCTGAAGCATGGGATTTAATAGGGCAGAGGATTGCAACCGCTGCAGGAATTGATTCTTCCTTACTTGTGGCTAAACCGAGAGAAGATAAATTCAATTATGAAAAAGACGCGGCTCCGGAGTTTCAATATAACGGCGGAAGTACCTGGTATCGTCTGGTGGTTGATGGAGACGGCAGAAATAAAAAACTCTATCTGGAAAAACGGACTGGTCTTAATGGTACATGGGGAAATAGAACACTTCTGGACCAAGCTGCGGAGAACAGGGCTGCTGACCAGGCCGCAAGAGAATATAACAGGGAAAGGAATTATCAGATTGAATATGATAACAGAGACGCATCCAGGCTTGCAAATCTTGAAATTGGCGGGTATCCGGCTCAAATGCCCGGAGAGTATAAAGGTAGATCTGATGATATTATGATGCGCCATGAATTTATTAATAAATATGGCGTACAAAATTATATTGATTTCTTAAAGAAACAGTATCGCAAACCGGATGGTTCACTGCCGGAGGCATTACAATTATATGACCGGAATGTACCAAACCAGGGTACAGCCAACTCGGGTCAAACAACAACTCAAAATCAGAGAACTGGCGCAAGTACATCATTATCACAGAACTTTGAACAATTAAGAAATACTTCGGATCCTGAACAGAGAAGAGATTTATTCAACAAAATGAAAATAAATTACTCATCAGATGACTTCTTAAAAGAAGGTATAAATCCAGCGAATGGCAGTAAAATGGTAATGATTCAGGCCGCTGACTGGGACCGGATATTGAACGGTTTGGTTCCAATGCTTAGGGCTGTTCAGGAAAGTAAGTGGAGGCAGCTAGGTATTATAAAGGCTGGCGTTTCCAGATGAGTGATAATTTTTTTGATAGGTTGGAAAGTTATCGGCAGCAGACGCCTTCTCATTTGGACAATCCTGACCGAAACCAGGAATTTTTTCTTAGGGCAGGTGACCAGTTTCAACGAAAACGGGAAGAAGAAGCAAAGATATATTCGGCTCTAAATTTAAATATCAATACAGATGCATATAAATATCTAAAAGGCCAGGTTGATAATGGATCAATGGATGAAGAGGAACTTTTTCGCCTGGCTGCATCCATGAATATAGCAGATCGTTATGGTTTGCCAATCGATTATGTTAGGGGGAATTTGCCGGTTTTTTTGACATCAGAAGGAGTTAATCCCGAAACAAAGCCAACACTTACATTGCTCAGGTCTATTTTAAATAGAGGCCAAATTGGTTTGTCTACACCTAAAATAGGCAACATGAAATATGAGTTCATGAACGCGAATGGTCCAGATGGCGATACAGATCACGCGAAATGGTTACAGACCGAGATTAAAAGACTTGAAGAAGTTAACCGGCAGTTGGAAGATGCAATCCCAAATGAAACTCGCACAACCAGAGAAAAAGTAACTCAAACTTTTAAAAATTTATTTGGTTCAGGTGTGCAAACTCTTGGTTATTCCGGATATATATTTTTACATAATTTATTAGGACAGGTCGCCGGACTTGGAGTCATGAATTTTGGTCCACTTTTTGCCTGGGACGCGGGAAGGAAAATAGAGGCTGGTGATGAATATTGGGCTCTGACTGAAATGGGTATAGATCATGATATTGCTTATCCTTTATCACAGGCCCATGGCGCTATTTCAGCAGGTATAGAACAAGTATTGGAATATGCTCTTGGATTGGGCGTTGGCGGGCTTTTAAGACTTATAAGCGGTAAACCTATGAGCGCTGTAATGGGCAGGCTATCATCTGCTGTTTTTAGAGGATTACAGCATAATGGTTTTTTATTTAATGCAGGCACAGCTTTGATGGGTTGGACGTTAAATATTCCTTCGGAATTTGGAGAAGAATTTTTACAGGAAGGAGATAGTATATTATTTGAAAATATCGCTATTACATTACAAAATACCCGCTGGGAAGGGATGATAGCAGAAATTCAGGATGGCAGATCAGTTCTTGAATTATCTGATGAAGAACTGGAAACAATAAAAACAATAAGAATTTTACAGGAAAATATTTCCAAGAAGTCATTTGGGGAAGCTTTGACTCAAATGTTTAAAGCTGGAATTGAAGGAGCCACTGCTGCTATTGTTTTAGGGCTTCCTGGCGCCGCATTGCAGACAGGCATTGCGGCAATAGATGTACGCCGTGCCCGTAATATGGCGGAGTCTATTCCCAGCAGGGAAGCATATAGAAAAGCTACAGAAGAGTTATCAATATTTAAAAATCTATCTCCGGAAGATAGAAAAGTTGCTCAGGATAAAGTGTGGGACAATTTGAGCCGCAAACGGGACTCTATTATTACCAAAGAAGCCGAAGCTATTAAGCCCGGCAGTGGCTTGGGTGAAGGTTATGCAGCGCAAGAAGTAAACCCGGAGACTAATGAAGAAATTCCTCTTGGATCACCATATTTAAAAAAAGATGATACGTATTACTCCGAGCTTGATGATAAACGCAGTATTTACAAAGTAGGTGATCCGCGTGTAGAGACCGGCCGGAATCTTTACGCTGATATCCAGTATCATCGTGAAAGTGACAATACGATTATTATTGATAAATTTAATGCACGCAGAGATCTGGATACCGATGAATTCCGCAGCAAGGTATGGGGTCAGTTCTCCGAAACATTTGCCGGCAATGATATAAAGTGGGAACCAAATACTGAACGGGAAGTTAATATCCGGGATGCCCTGATTAAGAATAATCCAATTGGAGAACAGGCAGGGCTCAATTATTATACAACCCAGGATACAGAAAATATTACTGGCGCCCGTTACCGTAACCGTGTGATTGATACTTTCAAACAATATTTTCCAGGGGAAAATTCGGCTGTCCATGATGTTATGGCTGCGGAATGGGAAGCCATTGCCGGCCTGGAAAGTCTATCACTTGAAGACTATGTAAACAGGGAATTCGGTAGCCTGGATAAGGTATTTACAACCCAGGCCAATACTGATGTATATGCAGCATCGAAAAAAGGTAAAAACGTAATAGGGGCGGTTTCCTTTGAAGGCCTGGCCCGCGATGCTAGGGCAATGATTTATGTTACAAAGAATTCCGATCTTTCTACTTTTATCCACGAGATGGGCCATATATACCGCCGCAGGTTATCCGGGGATTTACTTGCAGAAGCTGAACGGATTTGGAAGGTAGCTGATGGGAAATGGACAGAAGCCCAGGAGGAACAGTATACACAGGATCTTGAACGTTGGCGGCGTGACGGAAAAGCTCCTACTCCACAGATGCAATCGTTCTTTGAAAAGTTCGCTGCATTTCTTAAGAAAATTTATAATGCGGTTTCCAGGCGCGGATCTGTATCTCCAGAAGTTAAAGGTTTTTTTGATAAACTTTACCGCGGTGAACAAGCTCAATCGGCCGCAAAGAATAATACTGCCGGCATTCAAACAGCGCAGACTGGCTTGATGGGCGAAGTAGTTGGGAATCAGGTAAGGGGCACCACCGGATATGATGATATAGAAACTTGGGTTGGAACGCTTCCAAAAGAGAATCAGCGCCTTTATCGCGAGAATAAAGCCCTGAATGAAAGCAGGCGAAACCTTGATCAAAAAAACACCAATTTAAAAATTGAAGGTGTCGGAGAAAATGATCTTGAGGCTCTTAAAGCCAAAGCGCGTGAAGGCCATGATTTTATACGAGATTTGGCAAATACATGGGCCAGACAGTGGGATGATAGAGCTCTGGGCCGGCCTGGTTTTGAAGAAAATGCAATCCTAAAAAATGATGACAGAGCTAAAGAAAAGCATACAGAAGAAGCAACGCCATATAATGCAATGTTTGATATGGTCGGTTTTACAGTAGTTGTATCCGACTTTAAAACACTTGTTGGAATGGCGGAATCTGTTGCCACCAATGAAGCAGTTGTCAGGATAAAAGACCGGTATAAAACTACGCCAAAATCCGGGTACCAAGATATTTTGCTAAATATTAAGGCTCCGAACGGGTTCATCGGCGAAATACAGCTTAATGTGAGTCAGATGTATGATGCAAAAGAAAAATATGGCGGACATGCAATTTATGAAGTACAGCGTGAGCTTTCTAAAGAAGTTAAAAAAGGGAACATTGACGATCGTACAGGTGAACAAGATGATTACTTACTTAAAGAAATTTCAGCGAAGTATTATGGTAAAGCGACAGGATTGTTATTTGCTGAAGCCCAGGCGAGTGCTTCTTCTTTAGACATGGGGGACCCTTCATTCTGGGTATATACTTCAAAGAATTCGGTCGGAGATAATGTTTTATCTGCATTTACTTTAAATAAATTTAGGCCTTTGCTGGCCCAGGCAATATTGCGCCATTCAACAAACCAGAGTTTGGGATCATCAATCGATGGAACTTCAATAGCCGGGGAAGCAGAGGAAGCCGGTGCTGCGGCGGAGTCGAACAATGTATCACTCACTACTGTACCCTCCATTAATAATATACAGGGTAATCAGGATTCTTTCAATGATATACGTGAAAAATATCAAACAGCGGTTAAAGAATATGGTGATACAGATACCATAAATATTAATGGAACAGAAATGGAAGGCCGTTGGGTTCTGACCGAAGCCGAGACCCCGACCGCATCCCATGATGAGCGAACCTTCAATGAGACCAAAGGTTTCCCGACTGTTGACGGCCGGAGCATCAATGACCGTGATTACCGGAATGATAAACAGGCACAAGAGGCAGTTATAAGGATAGCCGCCAATTATGACAGCCGCGCCCTGGAAGGTGTGGTTGTATCTACCGATGGTATTGTTATATCCGGTAACAACCGGACCATGAGCAGTAAGCTGGCTGCCAGGCAAAATACTGATAATAAATACCGTACGGCACTGGAACAAAAAGTTAAGAGATATGGGATCTCCGCTGAACAAGTGAGACATTTTACTCATCCCAGGCTTTTGTTTGAAGTTGATGCAAAAGATAATTATGATACAGCCCTGTTTGCTCAATTTAACCAGTCTACAAAGAAGGCTATGGACCCGGTGGAAACAGCAGTCAAAATGGCCAAATTAATAAAAGATCCAACGGTTATATCAATTGCCGCAGTTATAGATGCGCATGAAAGTATTGAAGATCTTTATAAAGATAAAAAAGCGCTGCAGGAAATATTTAATACTGTACGGAATGACGGACTTATTGGTGAATATGATATGCCGCAATTTTTTATTGCGGATACAGGTATTACCGGCGCCGGCGAGGAACTGCTTGAAAATGTACTGTTGGGCGCTGTCCTGCAGGAAAAAAATATCAGAGCGTTAAATAATAGTAAGGCTATTCGGCGGAAACTGATCCAGGCCCTGCCTAAACTTATAGAGAACCGGGCCATGGGTGAATATTCGATTATGCCGGAGGTAAATGAGGCTGCCAGGATAGCCCTGGAAGTTGATCAAAATCAAAAGACTTTTAAGAACGTCCAGGACTGGGCATCCCAGCAAGGTTTTGATTTTATGGGTCAAAAGAACCAGGTAGCTATCGAATTGGCCAGTGTCCTGGAACAAGGCAAACAACAGGAATTTGGTGATTTTATTGGCGGCCTTAACTCGGTCCTGGAAGCGGCATCCAGGGGGCAGGCGGATATGTTTGCCGGTACTGTGGAGAGCAAAGAAGATATCGTCCGCCGATACCTGGGAATTAAGGCCAGGATTGATGAAGTAAAAACTGCCAATGATAAAATAATACGCAGTAAAACTGCATCACAGCATGATAAAGCCCAGGCAGCCCTGGGCAATGCCGGCATTGCCAGAAACGAGGCTGACGGTACACTGATGCAGACTTTATTCCAGGCTGCTTATCACTGGAGTCCTTATCGATTTGATAGTTTTAACAGTAATCAAATAGGTACCGGAGAGGGAGTACAGGCTTATGGTTGGGGGCATTATTTTGCAAGTAAAAAAGAAATTGCCGAATATTATTATGAAAATTTATCTAATACTACTGTTGAATTATCAAGTTTAACCAATCCTGAATCTGAAAGACGAATATTATCACTGCTTAAAGATAGTGGGTTATTGAATAAAATTATTCAATGGAAAGAAGGAAAGCAGCAGAATGGAAATGTTAATATTTTGGATGTTGCCAATTATATTACAGAAACAGGAATTAAGGCAAATATTGACGGTCTATTTAAAACAATAGCAGCTTTGATTGGCTCAAATGAACAAGCTAAAAATCTTTTTGAAAAAACAATCTGGAATACAAACCTGGTCAGCTTTATGAAGTTGATATTCCTGATGATGTACATATGCTTGACTGGGATAAGACATTCTCCGAACAATCAGCACAAGTAAAAGAAAGCTTGAATAAATTATTCGCGCAATACTTAAGCGAACATTTCACCGGAGTACCAAATGCTGAAGGTCAAAACATTTATAAAGAAATTGTTTTTGAAAGCAGACTGGCAGGATCGCCGAACCCGGAGCAAAGGGCTTCATTGTTATTAAGTCAATATGGTATTAAAGGTATCCGGTACCTGGATGCTTCTAGCCGCAGGGCTGGCGAAGGAACTTATAATTATGTAATTTTTGATGACAATGAAATAAAAATTACCCAGACCTTTTTCCAATTCCTTGATGACCAGCTCCTCGATGACGCTGTTCAATATAATACTTGGGAGGAATTCAGGGACAACAATGAGGAAGGAAGTAATGTATCTGCGTCGGATAATGCCTGGTATAAGTCATTATGGGAAGATGCCCGTAAAATATCTCGTCAGAGCCAAACGCTTTTTTCCGCAGAAGATGAAACATCCGGAAGTAAAACTAGAGCCGAAGAACTTGACCGGCGCTGGCTTGCTGAAGAAACAAGCCGTGAAAAATTAATTGATATATTAAAAACTATTAATAACATTGTTAACAGCCGTGAAGCTGAGCCGATGGAAGGTGAGGACAGGACCGAATATAACCGGAACCGGCTCCTTGAGTCCCGGCTCAAAATGGAATTGCCTAACTGGAATACCTGGCAAGGTATCGCAGCACAAGCTGTCAATGGGCCTGCCCTTACAAATCATCAATATGAACGGCTTAAGAAACTTATCAGGCAAGCTCCCAGAGATTATAGGGCTGTATTTGCGGACTTAATGGGACAGAATGAGTATCTTGAGGACCTGGGGCCCAGAGCCGAAAATGGCGAACCGGCATCCCGCCTGGCTGACCCCAGAGGTGAAAGAGAAAATATACAGGAAACGCTCCGCAGTATTGCCAGGGAACTGGGAGATGAAGAATTGTCTCGCAGGGTAGAAGCCGGCGATGTTTCTATGGGTGATGATCCCAGGGTTCAGGCATATATTAAAGGCATTGAAACTGGGGAAAAGGCAAATATTGATGCTTTAACAGCACTGGAAGCTGAAATTGGAGAAGACTGGGCCCGGTTTACCAATCATGAAAAACGTGAATTGGCAGACCGTTATGAAAAAATGCTCCAGATGAAAGAAGCCTGGGGTGACCGGCAGGACAAAACGGCTAGATTAATTGAAGAAGGCCGCTCAATTACTGAACCATATAAAAAGCAACAGCGGCTTGAAAAGGCAAGTTATGACCAGGCCATGAAGGCTTTTGAAGATTATCGAAAGAGTTCTGCCCTGGAAGCTGACATCAGGGAATCGATGGCCAGGCAGGAAGCGCGGTCGCAGGAGCGTATTAAACAAACCGGGATTAGACGCCGGATGCGAGCTATGCGTGCTCTTAAAGAATTAAAAAAACGGCTTATCAAGCGGATAGTCAGGAATGTGTCATTTAAAAATTTCGCATATGATCAAGCAGCAATGATAAAAGCCATACAACGCATATTCCAACCATCACTTATTGAAGGTGTTAATAAATGGATTGGCGGAAAGGAAGGTCCGCTTATCCGGGAAATTTGGTCCAGATGGAGAACTGATGAAGCCTATCGTGAAGAATTAACAACAGCGGCCGGCAAGAAAGCAAACAGGATCGCTAAAATCCTTGATAAAGAATGGGACTTTATTTCGAACCAAGAGAAAGAAAGCCTTATAAAAGCCATGCCAAAACAGGACTGGATTACAGACCTGGGACTTGTAGAACTTGCCAGGGAGAACGATGAATCTATTCAGCTTGATATTGAAGAACAAATTATTAATGGTGAGATGCATTATGTACTTGGTGAGAATCTGGCTAAAAAGATGAAAGAAGATCTGGGTGAGGAGTTATATAACCGGCTTATTAATAAACCATTGGCAGCCTGGTCAATTACAGAAGCGGAGGAATTGGCAGCGGCAGTTGACCGTTTAACTATCGAAGGGAAACATGAGTTGGCGGCCAGAAACGAAGCTCGAAGTAATTTACGGGATCGGTTTAGGGACCAGGTTAAAAAAGCTATTAGGACTACAGGTATTGAAATAAATGATGATGATTCCGTGGAAGAGAAAAAACGTAAACAGGTAAAAATCAATAAAATCATTGGTAAGTATGCATCCGGAAAAATAAAAAATAATTTATCAAATAATTTTTTTGACGCAAATCTTAGGCGGTTCACTACAGCCATGGATGGCGGCCGGCAGGGTATTTATACATCCCTGCTGTATTGGGGAGAAAATGATGCTTATAATGCAAAACATCGGGCATTACAGACAAGACAGCAGCGAATTGATGAAGTAATGGTAAAAAATAAGATTACTCTTGATGAATTATATCAAACAATTGATATTCCGGGACTTGATACAGATCTTGATATTTTTTACGGAAACCGGGGACGGCAGTTAACCGTTGATGATTTACTATATATACGACGGGGATCGCAAAATGAGCTTACCAGGCGTGCTATTGCTTATGGGAATCTTTCCAATGCCGAGGAAAGAGCTCAATTTGAAAAAGAAAGAGATATTGAAAAATCAATGTCGGAGTTTGGCAACCTGGCCGAGGGACGCATAAGACTGGTTATGGATTATGCACATGATTTTTTTAATAAAGAAGAGAATAAAAAATTTTTGGAATTGGAAAAAGCTATTGGTCAGGATTATGACCAGAATGGAGAAAGGCTTAACCGCGCCTGTATTGATATGTTTAATAAACCTATGTGGCGTGAAGAAAATTATGTGCCTATGAACAGGCGGGATCAAACCGGAGGAGAAAACGAAAACCGTGTAATTGAGGATTTACTCGGTATAGAAGGCGTTGGCTCGAAATGGGTTAATAAGGGATTCTCGGAGAAACGTATAAATATATCACCTTTCCATCAAATGCCTATTGAACTCGGGTTATATAAGACTTGGGCGAGTAGTGTAGAAGCGACTGAACATCTTGTTGCTTACGGTCCTCTGGTGCAAAACCTGAATAATGTTTTTAAAGGGTACGGAACCGCGGATGTTCGCAGAACAATTGAAAATCGATGGGGAAAAGCGGCAACAGGTTATATTGACGATGCCATTGCGGAAATGGCGAAGCCAAATCCTACTCTGCATCGAAGTGCGGCTGATAATATTATCAGGAACCTAAGGGGAGCCGCTGCAACAGCTTACCTGGCCTGGAAGTTATCAGGAATACTTAAACAAGCAGTTACATCGCCATGGCCCTATCTTCAGGAAATTAATCCCAAAGATTATATTGCTGCAGCTTTGGAAGTTGCATTCGGCGCCGGGAAAATAAATGATTTTATTGAAGAAGCATCAATTTTTATGAAGAATCGTGACCCCAGTATAATGTTTGAATTAATCCGTGAGCAAATGCAAAAGACTGATAATCGGATTGGTCATATTTTGGATAAATTTAACACTATGGGTATGAAAGGCCTCGAATGGATTGATTGGGCTGCTGTGGCGCCAGGCTGGCTAGCAAAATTCCGGACTGAATTAAGAAGGCTTACCGCGGAGCGGGATGCCGCTTACGAGGCAAAGTTAAAAGAATACCGGGGAAGTCAATACAACGATGTTTTACCAACAGAAGAATCAAAAGCTGCACGGGCATTGGAAGAAACCATGGGTCCAGATGAAATTAAATACCAGGCTGTCGCCCTGGCCGATGACGCAGTGAGGCGCATGCAGCCATCATCACGTTCTACGGATTTGGCTCCCCTGTTTAAAAACAGGAATGAAGCGATATCTGTTTTTTTACAATTCCAGACTGCCTTAAATGTGATATGGCAAAATATTAGGTATGATCTCCCATTGGCCATGAGGGAGAAAAAAGTCGGTACAATTGTCGGAATGGTAACTGGTTATGCAATGGCTGGTATATGTCTTGGCCTTTTGACGGAAGGTTTGGGAGGTGATGATGATGACGAAGTTACTAAAGCAAGAAATTTATTATTCTATTCTTTTACACAATTTACAGACTCTGTACCGGTAATTGGCAACAGCGTTACCTGGGCTGCCGGTAGTTTTGTCACAGGAAAAAGTCGCTGGATTGGAAACAGTGCGCCGCTCGCAGTAATGGATAAAGCTTTCCAGGGCATCGGTACTCTGGGAACGTTAATTTGGGAAGATGAGGAAATAAAACGTAACAAGAAAATTCAACGCACAATTAGTCTTTTGGCCGAGGCTTTTGGTATTGCGGCCGGTTTACCGGTATCCGGGATAAAGGAACTTGGCCTTACTGCCGGTATTGGTGATGGTGACGGAGAATTGAATTTCAATTGGGAAGCATTATTGGGTAGGAGGAAGTAAAAATGGATAAAATGATTGAGATTCCGGAGCGGGAGTACGATCGGCTAAAACAGTTTGAGGATGGTGATCCAAAGTATTGCCAGGGCGTCAGTTGTATTTTCCAACGGGAATATAACAATAAGAGATGGTCATGGTCCAATTTTTTTATTGGCATTGTACGGTTTGTTTTTTCACCGGAGTTATGGGTTTTCGCAGTAATAACGGTTCTTTTTGTAAATTTTGAAGATATAAAAACTCTTGGGCATTGGATCGCTTATATATCCATTGGCGGAGCTTTTATGTTTTTTAAGCCTTTATCAAATTTATTGAGTAAAGGGAAATTAAATATAGAAGCAAAACTCGGAGCAACGGCAACCGTGAATAGTGATATAAAGAAGAGTCTGAAGGAATAACAGTAATGGAAATAATGGAACAATATTTATCAATAAATAAATATTCCAGGCCAGGGAAAAAACTATCAGAATGCAGAGCGATTATATTGCATTGGGTCGGTAAACCAATGCAGAAAGCTATTGATGTATGGAAATGGTTTGAACATGAATGTCCGGACGCCCAACATTATTCTTCTGCACATTACATAATCGATTTGGACGGGAAAGTTATGCATGCGGTGCCTGATGACGAAGTAGCATATCATTGTGGATCAACTAAACCGGATTTGAAATCCGGTTTAATTTATACTGATTGGGCAAGAGAAAAATTTGGCCGATATGTCCAGGACCCTGAAAGAAATAGTCCTAATAACTGCACTATTGGAATCGAGTTATGTGTAATAGATTGGCAAGGGAATTTTAGAAATGAAACCATCGATGCAGCTATTAAACTTACATCATTATTATTAGAGCAGAAACATTTATGTTGTGATGATATTGGTACTCACGCAAAAGTTACCGGTTGGAAGGATTGTCCTAAATTATGGTACGACCATCCTGAATTATTTGATAAATTCAAACAAAAAGTGATGGCCATTAGTAAGGTTCAGGGGAAGGCATGAAATATGTTAAAAATCAAGGGATTTTATTTCTCCCGAAAACATGGATCACAGTGGGTATTATCGGACTGTCTTTGGGTTTGTTTTCTTGCGCTACTAATCGCCCTGCTGTTGACAGTTGGGCTGACGCGAGCCTGGTCGCAGAGCAACGACTCGAAATTGAACGGCAGCGAAAATATATTGCAGACCTGGAGCGAATTATACAGTCAGGGTCAGAAAATTTACGAGCAGCAGCGGGATACCTTGGCGAACTTGAACAAGGAAATTACGACTTTGCGGATTGGCTACGACGAGTTGACCAATTTGTCAGGGCAGTTATCGACGAGCAACGAAAACTTGAGGCTGTACAACAATCAGATAGCGGAACGGATGCAGGAACGCGATGAAGACCTGGCTTGGGCATATAACCGAATTGATGCCTTGGAAATTTCCCAGCTACGTTGGATTATTGCAACATTTATCCAAGGAGCAGCACTTTTTGTGATTTTTATTATTTATTTTAGTATTAAAAGCAGGAAAAAAATATGAAAGCAATTGCTCAGCATTATTATGGTACTACAGAGGAATGGTTAAAATTTAATCCGGTTGTATACAATGCCGTCTTAACTTTCGAGATTGTTACCAGACAAGACGGATCGATATATAGAAAAGTAAAAGTGGGAGATGGGAAACGGAGATGGAGTGATCTCCCGACAATATTGGATGAATCTAAACCTGATGCATTAGCTGATATCCAAAAAAGACTTATTGCTGTTGAAAGTATCCTGGAAATTTTAAAAAGGAATAATAAATGAAAGCAATTTTACAAAATTTTGTTGGTACTACTGATGAATGGGAATCTGAGAATCCGGTATTATATGATGGTGTTTTTGGAATAGAAATATTACATGATGGCACCAGACGATCTAAAATTGGTGACGGAGTTACACCATGGCAGTTGTTGGCGTATTCGAATGGGGATCTGCCTTGGGGAATTAAACCTTCGGTAGCTATGCCATTAATGGACGGTTTAGGCAATCCGGGGGATGATCTTGACTCAAAATATTCAAAAGGAACTCATCAACATCCAAGAGATAATGTTTTGACTGAGGCGATTCTAGTTGAGGCAGAAATACGAAGTAATATAGATAATATACATGAAATAAGAATCGGTAAGATTGATAATACTATTAATGCCTGGATTGGTCGTGGCGGATATTTAACCCAGAATGATTTTGGATCTACTCTACCGTCACAACAGGATTTAACTGATTATGCTTTATCTGAAATTGGTCTGACCGAACCTATAAATATTTGGAATGGCACAAAAATAAAGAATATACATGATGACCATGAATGGGTTTTAACCAATACTCCTGATACAGATCCACCAATATTTGAATGGACAGATCAAGGTATATCAAATTTAAACCCATTTGAAACTGGCAGAGGCGGATATGTTGTTGGAGCAGATCCAATATGGGACGGTCCTGGATATGTAATTGCTCAGCCTGGAGGAAAAGCCAAAGTTGATATGGATCTGATTAGGAAGGCATTGATTCCACCTGGCCGGTTTTCGTATGAGACTATTACTAACGAAATTCAGTTAGCTGAATGGAGAATGATACCGGCGGACGGTCGTACAATATCGATAACTGATCCCAGGGCGGATCGGTTATTGATCTACAACCAGATACCTTATGCAACCGCGCAGGCAAATCCTGATATAATCGGGCTGTATAGAACAAACGATAATTTCCCAACCCATCAGGCATTAGCCCAGTCAGGAAAGCAAAGAGCAACGCCGGCGGAGAATGGATTATACTTTGCTATCCCGGATGCTTGCGGATTATTTTTTCGCGGTGCTGGGCAGAACGCCACTAAACGCGGCGCCAACAACACGCCTTATGATGGAAAGTTGACTGGTAGTTTCGAGCACGATAGCGTTGGTATAAAAAATGGTCAATTTAAAACATATAATATTGGTGGCGGTGCAAACGGTATGATTTTCGATGTGATAGACCCATTCCTTAGTCAGGTTCAGCCAATTAATAATTTTGCAACAGTGTCTTTTACGACATTGGCAGATAGCTATACGCAAATTATATCTTTAAAAATACAACGATCCGGAGAATTTACAAAGCCTGGCTCCTTATCTACCCTTATTTGTGTAAGCTATTAAAATGATATGCAAATAAATGCTGAAAATGAAGCTCCCCGGAATTCATGACTTACTGGCCAGGACCTAGTTAAATCAAAACTAACAGGGTTTATTGCATTAGCGGGTGTTACAGTAGTTGTTACATAAAAAAGACGCGCTTCATAATAAAAAGGATCTGTTATTGCTTCGGAGAGTATTGCTCCTAATTTTCCAGTTAATGCTCGTGCGGCGTCCCCATAAAACTTTCCTATAGCCCCGCCATCATAACGAATGCTTAATACGATATACAGACCAGTGCAGATATGGACGCTGGTCGGTTTTCGTGTGCGGTTGGAACCATTCTTGAAAAATCAATATCAAGATTAAAATAACCACCACCTTGACCGGGGGCTGGTTGCGTACTATTTTTATATATGATACGAAACGGTCCATTAAAATCTTCGCTCTCATTAACACCTGCATAAAATGTAGTAATTGAGAATGGTATGTTACCAGTTATATTCCTAATGGTATCATTTAAAAATCTTCCGATGACCTTTCCATCATAAGGAATTAATAAGATAAGCAGATCAGGGCGGATGTGGAGACTGGTCGGAACTCATGACTTACTGGATAAATATTACTTGATGTGACATATACAGCTTTTAAAATTTTATCTCCTGTAATTGCCACTGTCCAACCAGGACCGTTGGCATAATCGAAAATACCAGAACTACCCCAGCCGTCAATTACAAAGCCGAAAGATCCAGTAAAAGATCTACCAGTATCACCAATAAATTTCCCAATAGCATTTCCATCATAACGAATGATCAATAGCTTATGCAGAATAGAGCAGATACGGCTGCCGGCCGGAATTCGTCTGCAATTGGAACAACTCCTTCCAATGAAAAATTCGCACCTCTAAAATTTGCTGTTCCTAATACTGCTTGCCATGCTAATTCGCTAATGCGTGGTATTCCCTTAAAAACACCGGAAGTTACACTAATTAATCCAGAAGCGCCTACTCCAAATTCGCCTGTAACATTGCGAACTGCATCGCCTGTAAATGTTCCAATAGCATTTCCATCATAAGGAATTAATAATAGTTCCCCTCCCAGAATTTTTTTAATAAAGTCTACTTGCGTTAACCTGGTCCCTAATCTTTATTGCCTCTCTTGCTAATGATTCCGCGTCAGCATGTCTATAATGCCGGGTCATTCCCTCAGTTTTATGACCCATTAATCTTCGTACTAGATCATCAGGCATTGTTTCAATGGAGCGAGTATTAAATGTATGCCTGAGCCAATAAGGTGTCAGTTCTGGTCTTTTTATTCCGGCTCGCTCTATAGCCTTATGGAAATTCCATGATAAGCGATGGGTACTATATGGTATTCCATGCTTATTGGCTAAGATATAATCCTCTGGTTTTGGCTTTATTTTTTTTCGGAGAATTTCGATTTCATCGGCCGTTTGATCTGTTATTATTGCAGGCTTTGTTAAGCCATTTTTTGTAATTTTTTCATGATTTTGGCTACCTGATTCTATCGCCTTTAGTATTGGGAAAAATTTTATTTTAGGATTCCAGTCTGTCCATCTAAGTGCTACCAGTTCACCTGGTCTGAGTCCGGTATCCCGCAGGATGAGGAAGGCACATAAATATTTTTGAGTACGCCATATTTTTAATAATTCCAAATGATCTTCTGGGAATAATATTCTAATTTCAGAAGTTGGTAATGCATTCCTTGGACTTTCTGGATTTGAGTTGCACCGTACTACATCTCTAACCGGATTATTATGGATTAATCCTTCTTCAATTAAATGAATATATAGTTCGGATAACACAGACAAAATTCGATTTCTGGTCGCACCGGCCAAAGGTTTGTGGGTCAGGTCTGATACTACCCCCATCATTGCTGTATCAATTTTTTTTACTGTTAGTTGTTTAGGATTTATTTCACCCCATAAAGGTAAAATCCAATTTTTCATGACAGCTGATCGTGTGAGCATTGATTTGTCTGTGTAAAATTTTCGTTTTTCGAGGCGCTTGTACCGCCAATACCCGTCTTTAGCAAAGAGGTTTGAGTAATCTTTTATTTTCATAATGCCTCCGTATGGTGTTAGTTTAAATTTAATGTATTCACGCCTGGTTAACCCATATTTGAGCAAAATTTTATTTGTGGAAATTATTTGACGATATTAAAATAGGTATATAGGTTGTAAGCGTAATGTAAGCAATTTATAATAAAGTGCAGCTAACTCTATATATTATAAGGAATTAGGTAATTTTTGAATACTATACCTACAACTTCTAGGGATACCTCCGCCTACACTGTGGTGGGAGGTTCCGAACACCATATATCCGGCAATAATACGGCCGGAAAAATTTCTGCCGGGAAAATTTCCGCAGTGATCCTTAACCGCGGGACGCCATATCCAAGGGCAGTGCTTTTTGAAGAACTGGGCAAGCTGGGTTTTGAAAGTATTATATCGCTTGAAGGCAGCAAAAGACGCTTCGATTTGGACGGTCTGTCCGCGTCTTTTCCGTCTGTTCGTTTTATATTAAGCTCCGGCAATGTCAGCCCGGGCGAAGAAATCAACATGGCCGCCCAGGAACTGCATACTCCGCTGTTTTTTGTGATCTGGGACGACCTGCGTATTTTACGGGGCAGCGCGGACAGAATTATTGAAAAATTCAGCGCCGCTGCGGATAAAACCCCAAGACTCTGCACTGTACCGGTTATTCAGGACGGCAGTTTTGAAACCATGCCCACCCTTATCGCGCCATTGCAAATCCGTGGGAAAGTAAAAACCTGTCCTTTTGTTCCGGAGCAGGACGGCCAAAAAACGCTTTTTCCGTTTGACGGGATCGGAATTTATAACAGGGAAACCTTTCTTCGCATGGGAGGATTTGACCGCAGTCTTGGCAGCAGCCTTTCGGGCTTTTACTGGCAGTTAATGGATTTTGGTTTCCGTTCCTGGCTTTGGGGTGAAGAAATCAACGTATCAATGGCAGTCAGGCTTTCGTACGAAGGTTCCGTAACTCCTGAAGATAATTCAACAGACGCAAGTTTCAGACGGTTTTATTTAAAAAACCTGGCGCCGGTTTTTAGGGGAGATCACGCGAACCTGCCGTTAAGACGTTTCCCTGGGTTCCTTATACGTTCAAGAGGAGACATTTTGACCGGCTGGGAAGAATTTTCTCTGGCAAGGGCCTGGGTTAAAATTAACCAGTACCGTTACCGCTGTGACGCAAAATCCGTAACCGAGTTATGGGGAAATGTTCACGAAGAGGCGGCAGTTTCATGACAGTACTTATATTGCAGGCCAGGCTGGACTCTGTGCGTCTGCCGCGGAAATGCCTTCTGCCCCTTGGCGGCCGTCCGTTATTGTTCAGGGCAATGGAAGTTTTAGCAACAGTCAATTGCGATATCAAAGTTCTTGCCTGTCCGGATGATTGTGTTGAACCATTTGGTCCGCTTGCAAAAGAAGCTGGTTTTGAAACAGTCAGCGGCCCCAAAGATGATGTCCTTGCCAGGTACTGCAATGTAATCCGCAAATTTAGCGCGGACAGAATTATTAGGGCCACAGGCGACAATCCCTTTGTGTTCAGCGACGCCGCCGAATTTTTAAACCAGGAAGCCTGCGGCCTGGGTGCAGATTACTCCGGTTATACAGGCCTGCCCTACGGCGCAGGTGTTGAGTCGGTGAATGCCGCAGCCCTGCTCCGCGCCGAACGCGAAGCCGCATCTGTCTACGAGCGCGAAAACGTTTGTCCGTATCTTTACGGCCACCCCGAACTTTTCCGCCTGCACCGTCCCATGGCTCCGTTGAATTGGCAGGGATTTGACATGAGGGTAACAGTCGATACCCAGGAAGATTATCAGCGCGCGCAAAAACTCTTTGAGGCGGTAAAAGATTATCCGCCAAAAGAACGAGGCCGCGGCGAAGTGATTATTGAAATGTACAAAAAATTAGAAAGTAGGAATTAGGAATTAGAAATTAGAAAAGTGGCTGGCAGGAAGGAAGTTGTTAATTATGAAGCGAAAAAATTTTATGAAGCAAAAAGAAATCTCCCTAACTACTCCCCACTCCCTACTCCCTACTAACCATTCCCTACTCCCTACTCCTTACTCCCTACTCCCCACTCCCCACTCCCCATTTTTCATTTCTCTCTTCTCATTTCTAATTTTTCTCTTCTCCCCCTCACTTTTGTCCGCGCAGACAGCGGTTCCTGCTGTTTATAACCTTACTGACACGATTAATTATCTTGGCTCTCCGGAATTGCGCTGGGATCCTTTTTTTGATTCGGGAGTTTTAAATCTTAACGGACATAACGCCTCTTTTTATTCGGGAGAAGAAGGAGAAACCGGACCAGTTTTGTTTGACAACAGGGAAATTCTGGATTTGCCGCTTCCCTATAACAGCGGCGGGGAACTTTTTTTCCCGGCGTCTTTTGTAACCGGAGTCAATGATACTTTTAAGAGGTTTGCCGCCGATGATCTCGCGCGGTTCCGCATCGCAGCCATAGTGATTGATCCCGGCCACGGCGGCAAAGATACCGGAGCCATAGGAAACCATATTATCAAGGGCGTTCCATTCCAGTCTGTTGAAAAAGATATTGTTTTAAAGGTTTCAAAATTATTGTATTCCAGGCTTGCTGCCGCGTTCCCGGATAAAAGAATTTTAATGACACGCGACAGCGATACTTTCCCGTCTCTTGAGGACAGGGTGATCCTTGCCAACGGAATTCCGGTGCAGGACAATGAAGCCATTATTTACATATCTGTTCACGCCAATGCCTCACTGACCAACCCGGCTGCCCGCGGCTACGAGATCTGGTACCTTCCGCCGGATTATCAGCGGGACATTCTTGATAAATCCAAATACAGCGGCTCCCCGGAAATCATGCCAATTTTAAATGATATGATCCAGGAGGAGTACAATACTGAAAGCGTTCTTTTGTCCCAGGGAATTCTTAGGCAGTTCAACAGCATACTGGGCAATGTTATGCCGTCCCGGGGCCTAAAGGAAGAAGCCTGGTTTGTCGTCCGCAACGCGCACATGCCTTCTGTCCTTGTGGAACTTGGTTTTGTGACCAATGAGACCGACGCTTTACTGATGAATGATGATAATTACCTGGTAAAATTTTCTGATGCCCTTTACAACGGGATTACGGAGTTTGTAGATCTTTTTGAACGCTCCGGAGGGTTTACCGCCCAGTATTAAGACTGTGCCCAGTATTAAGATCGTACCCAGTCTTTAGACCGGCTTTAGTACCGGACCGGCTGGACAGAACTTAATCGTTATTGTTCAATAAAGAACATAATGAATTTCAGTTTTAAGACGCTGCTTAAGGCTTTTGCCAAATTTTGGCGTGTAAAGAGAAACCGTTATCTTTCATTTTTGGTCCTTATAAGCCTGATTGCCCTTGTTGAATACCTTGTCCTTGGACTTGTAAGGCGTACTTTTGTTTTTTATTCGGATCTTGACGGTTCAACCATCGTTGAAGACCGCATGTTCCATGGTTCATCATCCAGGGAAACCGATATAAGGCGTTATGTGGAAGAAATTATCCTGGGACCCGTATCACCGGACGCTGCTCTTTTGATCCCCAGGGAAACCGCGCTGCAGTCGCTTTTATACCGCGACGGGGTGGTTTATGCTGATTTTTCGGTAATATCGGCGCTGCCGCCGGACACTGCCGGGCTGCCGCAGACTGTTCCGCCGGAAGACGGCGTTTTTCGCTCTTTTCTTACGATTAATGAAGGAATCAGGCGTAATTTTTCCTATGTTAAGGACGTAAAACTCTTTATCGGCGGAAATGAAATTTTTTTTAACGAATTTCGTGCGATTTTTACAGAACCTGCCGATAATACTAATAAAACCGGTCAAAAGGCGTTGACAAATTAAGGGTATAATATATACTAACTTAATACAGGTTTTAAGACACTTTGTACAAATGAAAGGAGTATCGAATGAAACGGATATTCATTCTTCTCGTCGTTACGTTG
This sequence comes from Treponema sp., assembly GCA_009780855.1. Taxonomy (GTDB): domain Bacteria; phylum Spirochaetota; class Spirochaetia; order Treponematales; family Breznakiellaceae; genus WQZG01. The sequence continues at coordinate 3,460 of WQZG01000008.1, read as the reverse complement.
TTATTTGCCGCTTCTGCATTCGCCGAAGAAGCAATACTTATTGACTTTTCCAAGTTAAACGCGGATATAGTCAATGACCAGCGCGGCAATCCAACGCAGAACCGGCAGACCGTAATGGATTATGGTCAGGTAGCCGGCAGCAGCTATACCCCGGATCAAAAAGCGGCAATGAAGACCTCATTGGCCATTACAAACTGGGATGTGGTTTTTTCATCTTCTTCCCGGACAGTTTCCAATATTGCCAGTACCTATACCAGGGAAGCCGAATCCAAACAATTCGGTACAGTATTGGGCGTTAGGGTACATTTCCCCCTGGAGAATTTCTATTCCAAAGCAGAAATAAAGCCGCCGTTTGAAATTCCCGCGTTCGAACCGCAGGCGGATATAGACGATAACGGTCAAATCCAGCCCACCGATTCCAACGGGATCACCGGTGTAAGCCGTTTTGAAGACGGTTACGGGGTAGTTAAGAATGTTGGGACCATCAGGTCTGTGGCAGTCAATGCTTACGGCCTTCAGTTCCCCCATGCGTTAAATGTTCTTTTAATCGATGCGCAGGGAAATGAGAAAGCGGTATTCATGGGTTATCTGAATTATGACGGCTGGGCCGAGCTCACCTGGAATAATCCCCAGTACATCATGGAAGTCAGGAACCGCGAACTCCGGCTTTACCCGCTGTACCCGCAGAGCACTCCGTTTGTAAAGTTTGCCGGATTCAGAATTGACCGCGACGCGGACAAGGACGGCGGCGATTTTATCGCTTACTTTAAAGATGTCAAAATTATTTACGATAAAGCGGTCCTCGATCAGGACAGAGATATAGACGACGAAGCCCTGTGGAATATCATAAGGGACAGGGAAACCGCAAAGAAGATCTGGGAAATGGAAAGATTCGGCCAGGCCCAGATTTTAAGGTACCTTGAAGACGAGAAGAAGGCCCAGGAAGTATGGGATCCTCTCTATGGAACAACTATCCAGGAAAGGTACGGCTTTACTCCGACACCGGCTAATCAGTAATCTGTTGGATTAAGTAAGTATAAGGGGCTGTCTGATTGGTTTTCAGGCAGCCTTTTTTTTAATACAATATGAATAATATGACCGGCAAAAATTATCCAGACAAGTTTTACCTAAAAAAACAATACGACGAATTGGCGGACTCCCGTGATCTGGTTATCAAAGAACTGGTATTGCAGGTCATGAAGATTGTTCATACCATGCCCTCCCATCCTTCTGTCAAAGCCCGTATAAAAGATTTTGACAGTTATTATAAAAAATACCTGCGTATACTAAAAGACGGGCCTCCCGGTAAAATTCCGGTAAATGAAGATTCCGGACAGATTCCGCTTGAGTACAATGAAGAAACCAATGCAGGCCTTGATCCGTCGCGGTTTATTTTGGACATAATCGGCATCAGGGTCGTCTGTCCGTTTTTGGAAGATCTGGCCATAGTCGAAGAACTGCTCAAGGAAAATTTTTTGGTCCTGGAAGTGGAGCGCAAGGGAGGAGATCATACATTCAGGGAGTTTGGGTATGAATCTGTCCACCTGCTCATAAAAGTCCCTGACAAAATTGTCAAAAAATGCGGCTCCGCGCTGTGCGGTACTGCGGAGATACAAATCCGTACCATACTGCAGGATGCCTGGGCCGAGGTAGAGCACGAACTGGTTTATAAGGCCGATTTTAATCCGTTTGACAATCCGATGAAACGCAAGCTCGCGGCTGTTAACGCCAGCCTTTCCCTGGCAGACATAATTTTCCAGGAGATCCGCAGTTACCAGAGGCAGCTTAATAATGAACTTGAAAAACGGCGGGATTCGTTTTTTCAAAAAATTGAAGAAACAACAGATGCCCTTATCCTGGCCGACATCAAACCGCCCGAGATTGATAATGAACCGCCAAAACAGTTTTCTTCAAATGAATCAATTGACGAGCTGCTGCTCAACGCCCTGTATGCGCACAACAAACTCAAATACAGCGAGGCCATTACTTTTTATACGAGGATACTGGAGCTCAATCCTGACGACAGTGTCAAATCGCTTATTTTAAAACACAGAGGCATGGCTTTTTTTGCCCGATCCCATTATGAACAGGCGATTACCGACTTTGCCGTTTCTCTGGAACTTGACCCGTCGTCATACAAAGCCGCTTATTACCGGGGAATTGTTTTGTCTGTATTAAAAAAGTACCAGGAATCTATTGATGCATTTGATCAGTCCCTGGATATTAATCCCTACCAGCCTTTTTGTTTGTTCCGCCGCGGCCAGGCATGGTACCATCTGGAAGATTATCCCAGGGCTCTCTCTGACTGCGAATCCGCCCTGGCTCTGGAATCTTTTGAGAGCGCTCAAAAATTCAGGCAGCTTGTGCTTAATAAATTGAGAATGTAATTAATGCAGACTATATGAATGATCCGGCCAATGGAAGTATCACAGAATTACTGGATAAAATCCGCGGCGCTTCCTACTGCACCGTACTTACCGGAGCCGGAGTAAGCACACTCTCCGGCATAAGGGATTTTCGCGGCATCAACGGCCTGTATAAAGATAAAGATGCGGAAAAAATTTTTGATATTAAATATTTTGAAAAAGACCCTTCCTTATTTTATAAGGCCGCGGCCGGCTTTATTTATAACCTGGATGAAAAACAGCCCTCGATAGTCCACAATGTATTGGGCGAACTGGAAGCGCAAGGGTTTGTCAAAGCCGTAATTACACAGAATATTGATCTGCTCCATCAAAAGGGCGGCAGTCGCAGGGTAATAGAAATCCACGGATCGCCGCAGATACATTATTGCCTGCGCTGCGGCGGCATCCGCATGCCCTACGATGTAGCCGCGGCCATTGTCAAACAGGGTAAGCTGCCGCGCTGTCCCAATTGCAGCAGGGTCCTAAAACCGGCCATAACGTTTTTTGGAGAAAACTTGCCGATTTACGCATTGCGCGAGGCAACCGGCGAAGCGCAAAAATCCGACCTCATGCTTATACTTGGGACCAGCCTCCAGGTCTTCCCGGCGGCCTCCCTGCCCCAATACTGTCTGCGCAGCGGCGGCAAAATTGTAATTGTAAACAACCAGCCCACACACCTTGATTCCGCGGCAATGATGCATTTTGATGATCTGGAAACCGTGTTTAACGGATTGAGTGATGAGATTTATCGTTAGGAATTTACCACGACAAAATTTACCACGAACCTTCACGAACAAGATCACGAACAGGATCTCGAACAATCGATGCCAAGAGTATCTCACAGCAGGTGCACTAAGGAACTGTTAATAAATAACATTTACAAGTGAAAATTATTATGTTATACTATCTTCATGATAAACAGCAGTGCATTAAGAATGAGAATAAATACAATGTTACCGGAATTAAACGAACGGCAGCGAAGATTGTTTCTCGCCGCAGAGGCGAAAGCAATTGGATATGGTGGAATTACACAGGTATCTAAGATATCAGGAGTT